>NZ_JAJEPR010000003.1:0-209556 GCF_020686945.1 Fusicatenibacter faecihominis
CCCACAGTTCTTTTTTCAGCTCCGGATGTACAAGGAACATCTGACGTGCAAGATTCCCTTTCATGATCTTGATCATATCTGAAATATAAAACTGCGGCCGGCAATCCACAAGCATATGGATATGATCCGGCATGACTTCCATTGCCAGGATCTGAAATTGATACTCCTCTGCCAGATCCTGCAGCATCTTTTTGCATTCCAGGTCAATCCCGTCTTTTAATACTTTCTTCCTGTATTTCGTACACCAGACCAGATGATACTGCAGAGAATATACATATCCTCTACCATATGAAAGTTGATTTTTATTTATATTAAATATCTCTTTTTCCATGTCTATATTATACCATATGTGCTTCTTTAAGTAAACATTTGTTCTGGATATTTTGTAACTATTCAGAGCCAGGCAGATTTTCAGCAAAAAGTGTGAGTCATGCTTGCATGAACGAACACTTTTGACTGGAAATCTATTTGACGAGAAGCCACAACGAGAGGAAGCACAGAGGAATCGAGGTGGCTCTGAATAGTTACGATATTTTTATAAAAAATTGCGCGTCTAACTCATCACTGAAGTAACGAGAATGCGACGCGCAGTTATTCAATAATGAAGAAAATTCTCTTCCGGTGCTTAAAATCATAACTTCTGATGATAATAAGGATTATAAAAATTCTGTAATTACCAGTTGGAAAATAACTGAAAAGAGGCTGAATAACTACTTGCATAATAAGGAGATTATTTACAAAAAAGCATAGTTGGGTTATACTATGTATAAGATAGTAAAGAGATTATTTGAGGTGGTAAATTTCGTTGCAACCACGCACCCTATGGGTTAAAAGAGATGCAGGAGCCGCGACGCCTGCCAAATAATCTCTTTCATCTATAAATCTTCTATTCCGAATGAATATCCAAATATTTGATTCAGAGTTCCTTTCCATTCAATCCTTTTCTATACCTACTCAAATTCTACCTGTATCCTCTACCTCACAGATCAAGAAAAACCGCAGATTTTTCCAGAGAACTGCCTTTTTGTGCAATAAGAAAAGAAAAAAGAGAATCAGTGCCAGATAAGCCAGATTGCTGATCAGGCTGCAGTCAAAACTATATTCTCCCCCGGTGAGTATGCGGTTTCTGCTGTCCAGCACAAAAATTACCGGCCAATCATTTGTAGCGCCGGTCTGAATCGGAATCAGACTTCCAAGTCCGTTGTAGAGAGCATGCTTGTCAAAGAGTTTTAACATTCTCTTTTTATCTCGCAGTAAACTATACTCTTTTCATTCATTACTTTCCGCATATCGTATTTCCCACGATGATAATCACCGCAACATCCGCCAAAATAATCCCCACCGCAATATAGACGAAAAATGCAGGCAGAACATCCTCAAACATCCCCATAACCAGTATGAGAACGGCAATAACCGCCATTCCGATCCCCATGGTTCTGCATAATTTCTTTTCATTATATTTTGCTTTTTCTTCTTTTGAGGCTGTATTATATCCGGAAATGAGCCAGCTTCCGTGGCCGGAAAGCAAAATGATGGAAAGTATGGTAAACAGGATAAAAACAATCCATATTACCCCGTCAGGTCCTGTTGATAAATCTGATAATTTCTTCATAGACACCTCCAAAATAATGATTCGGACAGGCACCAAAACCGCCTGTTTTTCATAGGATAGTTCCAGAAAACGTAACAGAAAAGATGTGTTGTTTTTGCGTAAGCAAACCCAATATCTCTGGCGCAATGATTTTTCTTCTGAGGATGAATTTGAAAAGGAACGCAAGAAATATGCGGATCAGGGCTTTCGGGTTGTCGCGTTTCTGGAAGGGGATTCAGGTGCTGATCTTTGCGACCGTATCCGGGCCCTGCTTGAAAAGCACCGGAATCCCAGCGCAGAATGCCCCTAAATGTCCATATCTTTTAAAATCATATCAAATTTCATACTTTTCCGCAATCAGGCGGAATGGCATCCGCATACAATTTAATAATTCCCTTCTGGAAAGGATTCTCCATGAATGCAGGCTATGTCCGTCTCTCCAGAGACGATGATAAGAGAAATTATGTTTCCATCGAAAATCAGAAGCTGATTATACGCCAGTACGCCGAGACACATGGCGCAGTCATCAACCGGTGGTATGAGGATGACGGCTTTTCCGGCTATATTTTTGACCGGCCGGGCTTTCAGCAGCTGATGACTGATCTCGACAACGGCATCGATACCGTGTATGTCAAAGATTTTTCGCGCCTTGGCCGGCATAACGCAAAGGTTCTTCTGCTGCTCGATGAATTTCAGGAGCGCGGCAAACACCTGATCGTCATCGATGACAATTACGATTCCATGGATTCCAGCGACGACATGATCGGGATCAAGACCTGGTTTAATGAACGATATGTAAAAGACACAAGCAAAAAGATCAAACGTGCCATCAACGCCCGTCAAAAAGAAGGAACGCTCCTCACGCGGCCTCCTTTCGGCTATCAGCGCAGTCCCGATGACAAAAAAATTCTGGAAATTATCCCCAAAGAGGCAGAAATCATCCGTGAAATCTACCGCCTTTACCTCTCCGGCCTAGGCTATCGGAGGATTGCCCTTTTTCTCACAGACCATAGCGTGCCCACGCCTTCCCAGGCGCTCCACGAACGGGAAATCAAGCTTGGAAAACTGTCCGGGCGCTCCGTTGCCTACCGCTGGTCCGATGGCATGGTAAAGGAAATCCTCGACAATGATTTTTACACGGGAGTTCTCCGCCTAAAAAAACGCTCCCGCTCCACGGTTCACGGAAAGGATAAGCGCGTGCCAAAAGACGAGCAGTATTTTTTCCCTGACCACCACCCGGCTATCATTGATCCCGCCAATTTTACCCGGGTCCAAAGAGAAAAAGCCAATCGCTCCAGAACCGCTTATCGCGGCGCTTCCCCCTCCCGCCCTTTCGTAAATCTCCTGTTCTGTCAGGACTGCGGCCATCGGCTCACGCCCATCCATCGAAAAACCTCCTCGGGAGAACGGAACTATTATATCTGCTCCACTTATAATTCCAAAGGAAAACGCTACTGCCCCAAAGCCCATCTCATCGAGGAAGAAGCTCTGATAACGGATGTTCTGACCTTCCTTCGCCACTACCGGGAAACTCTCACAAAAGATTCCATAAAACTTACCTCTTACGGAAATGGCGGTTCCCTTTCTATAGAAAAGGCCCGCCAGGCCCTCAACTACCAGAAAAAGCAATTACAGCTTCTTCTGAGTCAGAAAATAAGAGACCTTTCCCTCGCCCCCGAAAACGAAGTCCTGATTCAGGAAGCCTACGCTATTCTCCAAAAAGAACGCTCCGAAAAAATCCTGGCTCTGGAAAAGGAACTCCGGGAAACAGAAGCCTCCCTTTCCACGAAACCGCTTCCTTTCAAAGACCCGTTGACGCTTCTGGATCAGCTCATCGAAAACCGCTCTCTCACCCGGAAAGATCTGGCTCTTCTTATCGATCGCATCGAAGTGAGTGAAACCGGCGATGCCAATTTTCATTTACATGGAGCCCTGGCAGCCAGGCGGCATGCCGGAGATGGTGTTTGAGTATATCCTGAAGCAGAAAGGGCTCGACCCGGCCGCAGATCTTTCCATCGACCAGAGCATCGACTTTGGCTCCACGGCCGCTGCTTTTTCCGGCGGAACCGGAGATTTCACGGTGGAGTTTGAGCCTGGGGCCACCTCCCTGGAAAAAGAAGGAAAAGGCTATGTGGTGGACTCCCTCGGCGTGGAATCCGGCTATGTCCCCTACACCGCCTACTGTGCCCGCGGCAGTTATCTCAAAGAAAATGAAAAAACCGTTCAGAACTTCGTCAATGCCCTGAAAAAAGGCATGGAATATGTCAGCTCCCACACGCCGGAGGAGATCGCCAAAACCATCCAACCTCAGTTTAAGGAGACCGATCTTGATGTCATCACCCGCATTGTCCGCCGTTACGCCGAACAGGACACCTGGAAGACCGATCTGAATTTTGAAAAAGAAAGCTTCGAGCTTCTCCAGGATATCCTCACCGACGCCGGTGAACTGAAAGAGCGGGTCCCCTATGAAAAACTGGTAACGGTCAAATACACAGAAAACCGGAAATAGTCACAGAGGGAAGGCTTTACTTTTTCTCCCTTTTTGTCTATAATGACCTTAGAGAACAAAAAGAGAAGGTACAAAATATGAAAGACATTTTGGATTCACACACCCACACGATTGCCAGCGGCCACGCCTACAGCACACTTCATGAGATGGCCCGCGCCGCGGCGGACAAAGGGCTGGAGCTCCTAGGGATCACCGAGCATGCCATGGCCATGCCGGGAACCTGCCATGAATATTATTTCATGAACATGCGGATTCTTCCAAGGACCATGTATGGCATCGAGATCCGCCACGGAGCTGAAGTCAACATTATGGACACGGACGGCAGGATCGACATGGACGAATATCTGCTGCAGCAGATGGATGTGGTCATCGCCAGCATGCATACGCCCTGCATGCAGAAAAACGCCGGCAAGGACGGAAATACCCGGGCAGCCATCAAAGCGATGGAAAATCCCTATGTAAACATCCTGGGACACCCGGATGACAGCCGTTTTCCGCTGGATTACGAGGCCGTTGTGCGTTCCGCCAAGGAGCAGGGGGTACTCCTCGAGCTGAACAACAATTCCCTCCATCCGCTGGGAGCCCGCCAGAATCCGCTTCCCAATGATATTGAGATGCTGGAATACTGCATGAAATACGGCTCACCTATTATATTAGGAAGCGACGCCCACACCCAGGAAGATGTGGGCAATCATAAATTCGTCCAGATCCTTCTGGAAGAACTGGATTTTCCAGAGGAACTCATCGTCAACCGCTCCGTGAAGGAGTACCAGAAATACATTAACCGGAAGTAAGCTGGAAACCTCGACTTTACATTAGTCGTTTAATGTGTTAAAATGTGAAAATAGAAAGCGGTTTTGCCGTATTTCAACGGAAAACCGTGGCAAAGGAGATAAAAGGGGTAACATGAGCAAAAACGTAAGAACCAAGGAAGTAGACGCTTTATTTGATGCTGTGCTGAGTCTGAAGGACCGTGAAGAGTGCTATCTTTTTTTTGGAGATGTATGCACGATCAACGAGCTGCTCTCACTTTCACAGAGATTTGAGGTAGCAAAAATGCTCCAGGATGGAAAAACCTATCTGGAGATTGCCGAGAAAACCGGCGCATCCACCGCTACCATCAGCCGGGTAAACCGTTCTCTGAATTACGGAAACGATGGCTATGCAATGGTCTTTGACCGTCTCAAAGACAACGAATAAACGCTTTTCGAAGACTGCCGTATGGAGTAACCATGCGGCAGTTTTTTTGTGTTCTAAAAAATTTTCAGAAGTTTTTTCAAAAAGTTCCAACACTTTCCGTTTTCCATCCGTTATATAAGTGAAAACAGATGAAGAAACGGTACCTTTTCTCCAAAAACAATCCTGTAAAAGAACTTTTTGGAGGCTTATTATGAAAACAGATCTTAAATCAATTGCAACACAGCTCAGAACATTTTTCCGCACCTCTCGTTATGAAGTCTACTTCAAGAAATGTGAGGCCGACACGCTCTCTGCTTCCCGGAATCTATTCTACTCCGATCCGGTACAGAACAGCTCCGGAAATCAGTTCTATCTATAGAAAGGATATTTTGTCACATGCTTGAAGAGCTTTACCGGGATCTCCGGGACGAACTGATCCGCTGGTGTACCACCATGACTCAGGATCGATCCACCGCTGAGGATCTGGTGCAGGAGGCTTTCTGGAAAGCCATCAACAATGAAGCAATGCTTCAGACCATGACACCGCCCCAGCGCCGGGCCTGGCTTTATCAGGTCGTAAAAAATCTCTTTATCGACCGGACCCGGCATGCCGCCTATGAAGCAGTGATGGAAGAACTGCCGGAAACGGCCGGTGACGAGCTTCCTTCCGAGTATGATTCTCTCCTGAGCCAGGATCTGCTTCGCCGTCTGCCTGAGGACGAACGTGTCCTTTTTGTTCTGCGCTATATTGAGGGCTATAATTCCACAGAGCTTGGGAAGCTTTTTTCCCTCTCACCCGGGGCGGTCCGGGCCAAGCTCTTCTCTGCCCGCCAGCATTTAAAGAAAGAATTGGAGGATTAAACTATGGAAAAACAGGAACTCAGCGTCAACTGCGCCATCTGCGACGCCAGAAAAGTAACAGAAGAAACACTCTCATCCTATGCCTCTGTCTCCATCAATACCGGCGTCCTTCTGAGCAACGCCAGGAGTCGGCTGCTTCTCGGGCGCTATTCCGTCAACGTAAACTCTGCCACCGTCATTGACTGGGAGCAGGAGGAAGCGCCTGCCTTTTCCACTCATAACGGTTCCTATGAGATCAAAGCAGGTACTCTGCCCGCCAGACCCACGATCCTTATCGTGAACGGAAAGCTCTCCATCTCTCCTGATGCGGCCTCTTCCCTTTCCTCCTATCTGAAAATTGTGGTAAATGGCACGATCTACTGCCCGGAAAGTCTCTCTTCCTCCCTGGGAAATGTGGAGATCAACGGAAAACTCATTGCTTATCCGGATAAGGCCATCCTGACAAAATCGGTCTTTCTTCCCAACCGGTATTTCCATCGCACCGCAAAAGAAGGAAGTCTCTACTACACGCCGAAGCTTCTGGTTCTTCTGGATTCCCAGCTGGATCTTCCTGCCCTGGCCGAAAAGCAGGTTCGTTTTTCCGCTCAGAAAGTTGTGCTCCATGACAAGGATCTGGAGACTGTTCTGGAGCTTCTGGAAAACCCGGACACTGCCGATCTGGCAATTCTGCCGGACAATGGTACTTATATTATGGAGGACGATGCTGTGCTGAACGATGCCTTCCTTCAGAAATACGGCCCCAGCTTTTATATCAACGGAAACCTTTCGCTGAATCAGGCTTCCACACCGCTGATTTCCCGATTGAAAAATCCCCATATCGACGGCACTGTGCTGCTTTCCGCCGACCAGGAGGCTGCTTTTCTGGCCACTGATCCGGTCTACAAAGAGCTGAAAGTCCTACGGGGCCAGATCCTCACAAACCGCATCTCCGTCACCATTGACCGGAATCTTCTATCCCTCTCCCCGGATGGAATTTCCTGTACGGACTGCGTCAGTGTCAAACTGGATCCGTCGATCACTCCGGAGGAAATCCATTCTCTCCTGCACTTCTCCGACTGCGTCGACATCAGCTGTACCGAAGAGCAGAAAAGCGCTGTCATCTCCGTAGCCGAAGACTATGTCTCCATCGGACCTTCCCTAGCCTCCAAGGCAGAAAACCTGGCCGGTTCCATTTTTGGAAACATCTTCGGCAAAAATGACGAAATGCCCGAAATCAACGCCCCTGCCCCCTGTATCATCAACACCACGACCTATGTCCTCTGACTGTAAAAGTCGCGCTTTGCTGCCCCTCAGACGGATTCACCATGAATATTCCGGCAAAATGCAACTTTAACCCTCTTCTTTTCGAAAATTATTGTGCTGTATTTTCTGGACAAGATTATGAAATGTCAGTATACTGAAAGTAATGGGATTTTCTGTCGGAGTATGAAAGCTCCGGCAGACCACATTCATCTTAAAGGGGGATATAAATCATGAATGAATCCGATTACGAACGTATGGCTGAGCGCCGACGGGCGCGCCAGAAGAAAAGGCGGCATCAGGTACTGATGATGAAGGGCATCATCCTGGCAGTCCTGGTCGTAGTACTGGTTATCGCCAGTTCCGCAGCGTGGCATTTTCTGTCACCTTCCGGTGATGCCAAAAAGAATCCGAAAGACAACAACCTGACAGCCAGCTCCGACGCCAAAAACACAGAAAACACTTCTGCCGGCGAGACAGAAAGCGAAACCAGTTCTGAAACGGAGACGGAAGGTACTTCCGATCCGATTGCCGAAGCCCGGCTTCTGGCCGCCGGTTACGACTATGACGGAGCTATTGATCTTTTAAAGAGCGTGGATTCCTACGAATCAAACACCGAGATCATGGCAGCCATCCAGGAATTTGAGACGACAAAGGCTTCCTGCGTGGCAGTGGATGTCACCACAGTACCTCATATTTTTTACCATTCACTGATCAACGATACAACTCGGGCTTTCGATGTCTCAGTCCTCGGCCAGAGCCAGGTAGATGGCATGAACGCCTGGATGACCACTGTAGAAGAGTTTGACAAGATCACCCAGACCATGTACGATAACGGCTATGTTTTCGTACGGCTCCGGGATCTCGTGACAGAGACTACCGATGAAAACGGCAATGTCACCTTTGCACCGAACCAGAACCTCATGCTTCCTCCGGACAAAAAAGCGGTCGTTCTCTCCGTGGATGACTTAAGCTACTACCATTCCTACCAGAAAGCCGGTTATCCGGACAAGCTGATCCTCGATGAGAACGGCGATGTGAAATGCCATTATGTCACTGCAGACGGCACCGAGGAAGTCGGCGATTTCGACGTGGTTCCCCGGCTCAATACCTTCTTAAAGGAACATCCCGACGGCGCTTACAAAGGTGCCAGAGGTCTTATCGCTCTCACCGGTTACAACGGAGTCTTCGGTTATCGTACCGACTCCGATTATGAGACAAAAGAACATCTCCAGGAAGATCAGGCAAAATGGCTGGAAGAGCATCCGGATTTCAACCGTCAGACAGAGATCCAGGAAGCCACTGTCATTGCCAATGCCCTCAAAGAGGAAGGCTGGGAATTTGCAAGCCATACCTGGGGCCACTTAAGCGTGACTGATAAGACGGTTGACGAACTGAAAACCGACAATGAAAAATGGGTAGCCAATGTTCAGAACATCGTCGGCGCTGTGGATACTATCATTTTCGCCCACGGAAACGACATCGGTGACTGGCATGACTACAGTGACAGCAACGAAAAGTACCAGTATTTCAAGAGTGCCGGCTACAACTTCTTCTGCAATGTGGATGCCTCTCAGCCCTACTGGGTACAGATCCGCGATCACTACGTCCGCCAGGGCCGTATCGATCTGGATGGCTATCAGCTCTACAAATCCAGCCTTGGTCAGACCACGGTCCTCGACAACATGTTCAAGGCTTCCGAAGTCTTCGATCAGCGTCGTCCTACCCCGGTAGTTGCCCACGGCCAGTCCTAAAGCTTCATATCAAAATCTCAAACCCATCTAAGATTCAAGTCCCTGCCTTTTGTATTTTACTGGGCAGGGACTTTCGTTATTTATACTTGCAAAAGGAGAATCTTATTTTATGAAACAACCTCCAGAGACTCTGAAAGAACCACGAAAACACGGCAATATGGAATTTCCCTGTGCCTTTTATAATTCCATCCGCACCATTACCAGCGTCTCGCATCACTGGCATGAGGAGATGGAGATCCTCTACATTGAGGGCAGCGGTTATTCGGTTGAAGTAGATACTTATGATGTCACCACCGAAGAACCCTCCTTTTATTTTCTCAACCAGGAGCAGCTTCATTCCGTGGAGCTTTCCGCTGACTGCCTGGAATACGCTATGCTTTTCCGCCCGGATATGCTCTCTTTCTCCTCCTATGACCTGACCCAGCAGCAGCTGCTTCTCCCCCTTCTCGGTCAGAAGCTTCTCTTTCCCTCCAGAATTCCCCTGGCTTCCCCTGCTGGTCAGGAGTTGAAAACCTCTCTGCTGCTACTTTTAAAAAGTGCTCCTGCTCCCTCTGCAGTCTCCCTTCTGCATGCAAAGGCAGTTCTCCTGGAAACCATTGCCATTCTCAGCTCCCATGAGCTTTTCCTTTCTTCCGAATCAGGCAGTGGAAGAGATTCTCAGCGGATTCTCACAATCAAAAGGCTCTTAAGCTACATCCATGAAAATTACACGCACCGGATCTATCTTCATGAGCTTGCCGATCTGGCCGGTATGGATCCCCAGTATCTCTGTCGTTTTTTCAAAAGATCTCTGGGCAAAACCCTGACCGAATACATCAACTCCCTTCGTATCGAAAAGGCCTGTCAGTCTCTTCGTGACACGGATGATAAAATCCTGGATATCTGCTATGACTGCGGTTTTCAGAACATGGGCCACTTTATTTCCTGCTTTAAGCGCCTCACACGAAAGACTCCTTCCAGCTATCGGGAAAGTTTAAAATTTTAAGAGAAGTCAATATTCCGTAACTGACAGGAAAAATTATGGAAGAAAAATGAAGACAGGCGTGATAAGATAAGGATACTTTCATTCAGAAAAGGAACATTTTGACTATGAAAAAACAATGGTGGCACAATAATGTAGCTTATTAGATTTACCCCAAGAGCTTCTATGACAGCAATGGGGACGGTATCGGCGATATTCGCGGAATTATCGAAAAACTGGACTATTTAAAGGATCTGGGAATCGATATCATCTGGATTTCCCCGGTCTATCCTTCTCCCCTGAAGGATCAGGGCTACGACATCTCCGATTACTATGGCATCGATCCCCGGTTCGGCACTATGGAGGATATGGACGAACTCTTAGCTGAGACAAAAAAACGGAACATGTATATCCTCATGGACCTGGTTATCAACCACTGTTCCGACCAGCATGAGTGGTTCCAGAAAGCTCTCAGGGATCCCTACGGAAAATATGGAAAATACTTCTACTTCGAGAAAGGCCACGACGGAAAGCTTCCGACCAACTGGCGCTCCTATTTCGGCGGCCCCGTATGGGAACCGGTTCCTGGTTACGATGAGCTCTATTATCTCCATGTGTTCCACAAAGGTCAGCCGGATCTCAACTGGGAGAATCCGGAGCTTCGCCAGGAGCTCTATAAAATGATCAACTGGTGGCTGGAAAAGGGCATCGCCGGTTTCCAGATTGATGCCATCATCAACATCAAGAAAGCCCTTCCCTTCCGGGATTATCCGGTGGATCATCCCGACGGACTCTCTTCCATTGCTAACATGCTGAACGAAGCCAAAGGCATCGGCGTCTTCCTGGAAGAGATGAAAAACGCTGCCTTCAAGCCCCATGAAGCACTGACCATCGGAGAAGTCTTCAATATGAAGCCGGAAGAAACCGCCGATTTCATCGGTGATGACGGCCATTTCAGCAGCCAGTTTGAGTTCGACCATGTGACGGTAGAGAAAAAGCTCAGGAACGCTGAAAGCGTTCTCTGAGTTCCTCTTCTCCCTTTCTTAAGAAGTTATCCAGTTCTTCGGATGCCCCGAATATCTCTTGAAAGGTTCTGTATTCATCTTCAATTCCTTTTCCGTGGGGCACCAGATAGGCTCCCGCGTCACTTCCAAGACCTAAGATCGCACCTTTTTCTTTTCCCAACCGTAGATTCCGGCAGTCTTCCTCATAGAGACGTTTCACAATTTCATCCGGGAAACGGCCGCAGCCCAGGAGATTCCGCACCGTCACCACCGTGGGAACCCAGATCGTATGATATTCCGCCATGGCTTCTATGGCTTCCTCATCCACATATCTTCCGTGTTCGATGCTGTCCGCTCCACATTCCGCGGCGTTTCGCACAGTCTCTGCCCCGTTGGCATGAACCATAACAGCCATACCTTTCTCGTGGGCGATATGAAAGAACTCCCGCATCTCTTCCCGGGTAAGCGGCGTCGATGTGATGACTCCATATCTTGAAAAATCCACAATGCCGGAAACCATAAGCTTGATAAAATCGGCTCCCCGCTTTTTCGCTTCCAGCACCAGACTCTCGTACTCTTTCACCGTATCAAAGCCTTTTCCCACAATGGAGCCATAACAGCCATTCTTATGGATCGCAAAGGCCGGTGTCCGGTAATCGATCCCGTATTCCGGGGCGATGGTCTTCACAAAGGAAGAAACTCCCAGATCATCGCCGCCGTCCCGGATAAAGGTCACGCCCCGTTTCCGGTACTCCTCCAGGTAGCCCCGGAGGACTGTCTCCTCGATATGCCCTTTATGCGTCTCCACGGCCTTCCGGTAATCATAGCCGTTCATAAACAGGTGAGCATGCGCTTCTCCAAACATTGTTTTGCCTTCTTTACATAGATTTCCGCTCGGCGATCTCCGCCATCTTGGCTTCGTTCAGACGGGTGTCTCCATGGACACGGCTGTAGGATAGATAGCCGTTCATCCGGTCGATCTTGGTCAGGTTTCTGGAACCGCAGATCGGGCACACATCCATCTCCAGCTCCTGGTGACCGCAGTCGTCACAGTAGGCCAGAGACAGGTTCACACCCTCATAGTATCCCAGATCCATGGCTCTTCGGATCAGGCTCTTGATGGCCTCGATGTTGTAATCGATGGGATAACGGACATACTGAATCTTTCCGCCGTTGCAAAGCTCCCAGAAACGGCCTTCCAGGTCCTGTTTCTCGATGGGAGTCAGATCCTCGGTCACATGGCAGTGGAAGCTGTTGCTCACATAGGGACGGTCGGAAACATTCTCGACGATGCCGTACATTTTCCGGAACTGCTCCACCTGGAGACCGCAGAGACTCTCTGCCGGGGTTCCGTAGATGGCGTAAAGCCAGCCGTCTGCTTCCTTGAACTCATTGACCTTTTTGTTGATATATTCCAGAACTTCGAGGGCGAAAGCGCCGTCCTCGGCGATGGACTTGCCATTGTAAAGCTCCTGAAGCTCATTTAAAGCCGTGATACCGAAGGAAGCAGTCATAGGCTTCAGTAACGGTTTGATGCGCTCGGAGGGCTTCAGATGGCCGCCGTAGAAACCGCCCTCGCAGTAAGCCAGCGGATTGGTGGAGGCCTTCATATTGCCCAGATAATCGTAGGTCCGTTTGTGAAGATTCCGGATCATCTCCAGATAGTAGTCCAGCACCTCATAGAAATCTCTGCTCTCGGAACGGGATTTTGCCAGAATCATCGGAAGATGCAGGCTCACGGCGCCGATATTGAAGCGCCCCACAAATACGGGTTCATCCTTGTCGTCTGCCGGATGCATGCCGCCCCGCTTATACCAGGGGCTTAAGAAGGCCCGGCAGCCCATGGGACTGATGACTTTCTTGTATCTCTTGTACATGCTGGAAATATAGCCTTTTCCGCTCATGGAGAGCCAGTCAGGATACATGGTCTTGGAGGAACAGGCCACGCCCGCCTCGAAAACATCCTCACAGCATTTTCCCGGTCCGTGAATGTTCTCATCGTAGAGGAAGACGATCTTCGGGAAAAGCACGGGTTTTTTATTTCCCGGCTTGCCCTGACCGCCCATATGCACGTTCAGAAGAGTGACAGAAGCCATTTTTTCAAAGCGTTCCGTACCCAGGCCGATGGTCACGGTGACGAAGGGATAATCTCCTCTGGAGGAACCGACCGTGTTGAGTTTATACTCAATGCCCTGCCAGCCCTGGTCAAAGTCACGTTTTACCTTGTTCATGGCGTACTGCTCGGCTTTTTCCTCGGCTCCCTGCCAGGAGGGATCTGCATATTTCAAGAACTCTTCCTTATATTTCCGGTAGCTCTTCTCTGCGTAGGGCGCCAGAACCTTATCCGCCTCCGGTACGGTAAAACCGCCGTACTGCTGGGCCGCGGTGCTCAGAATGATATCACCCATGACGTCGAAAGCCGTATCCAGGGTTTTCGGCTCATTGTACCAGACATTTCCCATCTCGAAACCGCCGCTCAACACACTTCCGATATCAAAGAGACAGCAGTTCATCGTATCCAGGCGGGCGGACTGGTCGTGGATGTAGATGTAACCGTCCTTGCAGGCCTGAAGTTCGTCCCTGTTCATGAAGAATTTCCGGTAGAGCTCCTTGTTCAGCTCGTTGAAGATCAGGCTTCGCTTGGTGGCCACCAGAGCGCTGTCGGTATTGGCGTTGCTCTTATCGCCGATGTAACGGATGGACTGGCTCTTGGTGTAGACCTCATCCATCATGTGGATAAAGTCCTGCTTGTAGTTCCGGTAATCGCGGTAGCTCTTGGCCACAGCGGGATTGACCTTGTCCAGGGCTCCCTCCACAATGTTGTGCATCTCCGGAATCGTGATGCCGTCTTTGCTTCTCTCCTTCGCTTTCTCCTTGGCATATTCACAGATAAAGGCAATCTCATTTTCTGTAAAACGGTACATAATACGGCTCGCGGATTTATTGACTGCGGCAATGATCTTGTCCACATTAAATTCTTCCTTGGTGCCGTCCTTCTTGATAACGTACATATGCAATCTCCTTCAATTATACTATATGTTGTGTATTTCCAGTGCGTTTCACACTAATTCTTGAACAGTCTTCTATATCATATAACAAAAACCCTCTATCGTAAAGAGGGTTTTTATAAAAATACATTCGGTTTTTCTGTCGTTATAGATGGTTCCGGTACTCGCCGGCGGAGACTCCGGTGAGCTTCTTGAAAACTCTGGAAAAGTGGGCCACATCCAGAAAGCCCACCATCTCCGCGATGTCCGCCAGGCGAAGGGAAGGATCTTTCATGAGTTCCTTGGCTTTCTCAATGCGGATGCTGTTTAAAACTTCGGAAAAATTTTTCCCCATGTGGCGGTTTAAAAGCTTGCTTAAATGCCACTGGCTCACATAGATCTTCTCGGCCACCTCCGGAAGGGTGATCTTTTCCTGGAAATGCTCCTGCATGTACTGGACCGCATTGCTGACGATGAAGCTTCCGGCGGCGTTTTTCTGCTCTTCGCTCTCCTCTTTTCCGGAAGGTTCCTGCCGGTCCGGCTGGATCCCCTTCTTCTTCAGATTGTGTACCATGGTCTCCACGGCCTCGTTGAGTTCTCCCAGATTGGAAGGTTTTAAGAGAAAGCGGCTTACGCCCAGGCGGATAGCCCGCTGGGCGTAGTCAAAATCCCGATATCCGGTGAGAATCGTCACTTCCATATCCGGAAATTCCGATTTCAGAGCTGCGATCATGTTCAGGCCGTCCTGACCCGGCATACAGATATCACTGATAATCAGATCCGGCTTTTTCTCCCGTATGAGTGTCTGCCCGGTCAGACCGTCCGGCGCCACAGCCACAACCTCCGCATTCCACTGGCTCCATGGTATGATTTTTGAAAGTCCTTCGGCGATGATGGGTTCATCATCAATGATCATTACCTTATACATAAGTTCTCTTCCCCACACTGCTTTTTCTGCATCATACCATTTTACAGACTTTCTGTAAAGCCTTCTCAGCCTTTCAGTGCTCCGGCGGTCATTCCTTTGATGATGTATTTCTGGAGGCAGGCGTAAACGATCAGCATGGGCACCACGATAAGGGACACTACAGCTGCCATCAGGCCATAGTTCGTTCCTTCCCGGCTAGAAATCTCCAGCAAAAGACGGGTGATGGCGTACTGTTCCTTATTTCTCAGGAAAAACTGCTGGGTAAACAGATCGTTGTAACTCCAGATAAAACTGAAAATTCCAACGGTTGCGAAGGAGGGCTTGGTCAGCGGCATGATGACCTTGAAAAAGATCTTGATGGCCGTGCAGCCTTCCATATAGGCCGCCTCCTCCAGGTCAATGGGAAGTCCCTGAATATATCCTGTGAGGACCACAATCGCAAAAGCCATATTGCCCGCGATCTGCGGCAGGGCACAGGAAAGAAGGGAAAGCCAGAGATTCTGGGTATTGACGATCCCCCAGGAAAATTCCATCCGGTAGACCGGAATGATGGTGGCGAAAACCGGGAACATCATGGCCGCAATGACCAGGTTATTCAGAAGCTTTCTGCCCCGGAAGCTGTAACGCACCAGCGCGTAGGAAGCCATTCCCGCAAAAAGGATCACGAGAGCCGCCGCGCTGCAGGAGATGATCAGGCTGTTCCGGTAAGCGCCGAAAATGTTCAGCTTCTGAAACGCATTGCCGTAGTTATCCGTGGTAAAAAGGTCTCTCATAGGCAGGGCAAAGGAATTGCTCATGATCTGCTTTTTATCCTTGAAGGAATTTAAGAACACCCAGGCCAGAGGATAAATGGTAGTCAGCGCCCAGAAGATCAGGATGAGATAGACGATGAATTTTCCTGCTGAAAATCTTTTTTCCTTCATTTCCTGCGCCTCCTTTACATATTTTTTCCGGTAATCCGCACCTTTCCTGTGCCCTGCACTTGAACGCCGTGGGCGATGGCATTCTCGATGACGGGCTGAAGGATCAGCCGCGGAACCTTTTCCTGATAGAGCTCCTCCGGGATCTCCAGCGTGACTTCGAGGCGCTTGCCAAAGCGTTCCTTCATAATAAAAAGATAAGCCTTCACATAGGTAAGCTCCTCCTTAAGCGGCACCTCCGGCTGTTTTTTCCGGTCCAGCGCCGCATCCAGAAGGGTTCCTAAAGAACTGATCATCTCCGAAACCTTGTCGTTTTCTGCCAGACGGGCCTCCCAGTTGATGATCTCCAGCGTATTGTTCATGAAATGGGGATTGCTATGGGACTGCAGGGCCATGATTCTGGCGTCCTTCAGGGCCAGCTCTTCCTCATAAATATGGTCAAACTGGTATTTAAGGCGGCCCTGATTCTGAACGAAACCGATGGCCGTATCAAGTTTTGCCGCGCACTCCTTCACCAGCTCCGCGTCCTGCTCCCAGAACTCGAGAATCCCCTGATAGCTTCCGCCAGCACTGCTGTTTACCACGTTGAAGCTTTCGTCCTTTTCCTTTCCGTTCATCATGATGAGAGCAAAGGCCGCCTCTTTTTTCCGGCTGTACTCCACGGAAAGGTAGTACTGGACTTCCGAGTAGAGGGCCGCGTAGGACAGCTCTCCCCGCTGGTACTGCTCATATTTCTGCTGCACGGTCTTGTCATAGCTGATCCTTCTCGAATTGGCAATGGCCCCATCCAGCCGCTCCTGACAGATCCGGCTGCTGGCTGCCATCTGCTCCGCCAGCCGCTCCAGCTGCTCGTCATCCTGCTTACTCAGCACATAATAGCCCATCACCGCCACCATAAGAAGGATGGGAATCAGCCAGCAGAGAAAAGCCAGACTTACGATCACCAGTTTCAAAGAATGTTTCCTTTTCATTTTCTCATTCTCCCACGCAAAAGATAGTATCTTTATTATAGCAGATCCTTTTCCGAAAACAGCCCTAATTTTTTGAAATTTCCAGTTTACACCTTTTTCCTGGTATGCTAACATGTACTGTAGCGGTTCAAAGCGGCAGAGAATACTCATCTGCTGTCTTTTGGCCTTTGAAAAGAAAACAAAGGAGGGATTTTTATGAGCAAATCCATTTATCCTGAAAATTACCATTCCGATCTGAATCTTCACGATACCCAGGTTGCCATCAAGACCGTCAAAGATTTCTTCCAGCGCGCCCTCACCGAGCGGCTGAACCTTCTGCGTGTGACCGCTCCCCTTTTCGTTGAGCCTTCCTCTGGTCTGAACGATAACCTGAACGGCGTGGAGCGCCCGGTAAGCTTCGATATCCGCGGCATAAAGGGCGAAAATGCCGAGATCGTCCATTCTCTTGCAAAATGGAAACGGTACGCTCTGAAAAAATACGGTTTTTCCTACGGCGAGGGTCTTTATACCGATATGAACGCCATCCGCCGGGATGAGGAGACAGACAACATCCATTCCATCTATGTGGACCAGTGGGACTGGGAGAAAATCATCTCCAAAGAAGACCGCAACATGGACACTCTGAAACAGGTGGTTCAGGAAGTGTACCAGGCTCTGAAAAAAACAGAGAAATACATGGCCATCGAGTATGATTATATTGAGGAAATCCTTCCGAAAAATATCTTCTTCATCACCTCTCAGGAGCTCGAAGATATGTATCCGGACTGCCCCCCGAAGGAGCGGGAATACAAGATCACAAAGCTCAAGGGCGCTGTCTTTATCATGCAGATCGGCGACAAGCTGAAATCCGGCATTCCTCACGACGGCCGTGCTCCGGACTACGACGACTGGTCCTTAAACGGCGATATCATCGTCTACTATCCGGTGCTCGACATCGCTCTGGAGCTCTCTTCCATGGGTATCCGCGTGGATGAGAATTCCCTGAAAAAACAGTTGGAGCGGGCCGGCTGCCCGGAGCGGGCGGAGCTTCCCTTCCAAAAAGCCATCCTGAATAAAGAGCTTCCATACACGATCGGCGGCGGAATCGGCCAGTCCCGTATCTGTATGTTCTACCTGAGAAAAGCCCACATCGGCGAGGTACAGGCTTCTCTCTGGCCCGAGGAGGACGTCAAGGCTGCCGCAGAACACGGCATCGAACTTCTCTAACGCAGATCGAGATTCGCGTAGCGCATCTCGATCTGATTAGCGGTCGTCAAATGCACCTGCACAAGTGCGTGCATTTTCCTCGTCGCTATAAAAAATGCTGCGGTTCGTCATTTTCTGACGCCGCAGCATTTTTTTACAGTTCCACTTCTGTTTCCATCCAAACCTCATGGGAGGACCGGCAGACACTGATGATATAGGCGCCCTTTTCCACCCGAAATTCTTTTTCCTTTTCATCATAGTAAGAAAAAGCTTCCATATCCAGCATAAATTCCAGATTTTTGATCTCGCCCGGTTTCAGCGAAATCTTGTCGAAAGCCTTCAGCTCCCGTATGGGCCGGTCTTCTCCCGAATTCTTTCTTCCCACATAAAGCTGTACGACTTCTTTTCCCTTCATGGCTCCCGTATTGACCACGCCTAACGTCACCTGGACCTTCGCGCCATTTCCGTTTCCTTTTACCCGGGCTTTCAGCCGCTCATAGGTAAATTCCGTGTAGGAAAGACCATAGCCGAACGGAAAAGCCACCGGCACTTGCCGGGTCTCATAATAGCGGTAGCCCACGAAAATTCCTTCTCTGTAGGCCACGGTCTTTCCGCCGGGAAATTCTCCGATGCAGTGGGCCGGGCAGTCCATATGAGAAAAAGGAAAGCTCTCAGGAAGCCGTCCCGAGGGGTTGACTTTACCGAAAAGGACTTCTGCCAGGGCTTTGCCGCCCTCCATACCGGCGTACCAGTTCCAGACCAGGGCTTTGGCTCTTGAAAGCCACGCCCCCATCTCCACCGGAGAACCGGCTGCCATAACCACAACCGTATCCGGCTTTGCCTTTAAAAGCTCAAGAATCAGCTGATCCTGAGCATAAGGCAGCTTCATATCTGGCCGGTCCCGACCCTCCAGATCCTGCTGATGGTTGAGACCGCCCACAAAAATAACCTGATCGTAAAGAGCAGCTTTCCGCAGGGCTTCCTCCCGAAGTTCTTTCTGCTTTTGCAGCAGCGCCCCGTCCGTATCTTTTTCCCCGGCAGTCTTTCCGCCGCCGTCTTTCAGGCTCTCCTCCTGCCAGCCGGCCTCCTTCGTCAGGAAATCATCCGCCAGATAACCCTGACAGAAATCCACCCGGGTATTGCCACCCAGCAGCATCTTGATCCCCAGAAGGGGCGTGATCTCGTAAAAAGCCTTGATCTCCGCGCTGCCGCCTCCGCCGGAATGTGCCCGGTTGGCATTGTCGCCGACGACCAGAAGCTTTCTGATCCGCTCCGGCTTCAGGGGCAAGATGTGGTTCTCATTTTTCAGAAGAACGATGGACTCCTCCGCCGCTTTGAGAAGAGTCTTCTGGTGCTCCGGCGTATTGTAGGAGCCGCTCTGCCGGTGCTCTCCCGGAAGCATATGGAGCCGATCCATGAGCTGGAGGATATTTTTCACCTTCTCATCAATGAGCCCCTCGGAAATCTCGCCTTTTTCCACCGCTTCTTTGAGAGGCCGCGCCAGACAGTAATTGTCAAAATCATAGGTGACGGACATCTCCAGATCCAGCGCGCTCTCCGCCGCTTTCTTCGTGTCGTGGACGGCTCCCCAGTCGGAGACCACCATTCCGTCGTAGCCCCATTCTTTCCGCAGGATATCCGTTAAAAGTTCTTTGCTTTCGCAGCAGTGCTCTCCTTTGTAACGGTTATAGGCTCCCATCAGAGACAAAGCACCGGCTTTTTTCACCGCCTTTTTGAAAGCCGGAAGGTAAATTTCCCGGAGGGCCTGATCGCTGACCTCCACCTCCACCCAGAGGCGATCCGTTTCCTGATTATTCAGGGCAAAATGCTTCACGCAGGCCGCCACATCCGCTTTCTGGATGCCTTCAATGAGAGGAACTGCCATCTCCCCGGCAAGATACGGATCTTCGCTCATATACTCGAAATTCCTGCCGCATAAGGAACTTCTCTTGATGTTGATGCCCGGAGCTAGGATCACGTCTTTTCCCCTGCCTCTGGCCTCCTCTCCCAGGACCTGGCCGCATTTTCCGGCAAGCTTCCGGTTCCAGGTGGAAGCCAGGGCGCTGTTGGACGGGAGATAGGAGACATAATCATCGGAATTTCCCACCGGAACCCAGCTGTCCCCCGGGAATTCGTTCCGCACACCCATGGGGCCGTCGGAAAGTTTTAAAGGCGGAATCCCCAACCGCTCCACGCCCTTTGTCTCAAAAAGGCCTTTTCCATGAATCATGCCAATTTTTTCGTCCAGAGTCAGTTCTTTTAACAGTCGTTCGATCTTTGATTCCATATCCATTCCCCGTATCAGAGATTTTTCAGCCAGGTCCTTGCATGGTCGATCCAGGTGGCACACTCGGGCTGGATGCCGAAACCATCTTTGGTAGCCGTGAGCTCATTGGCCAGACCCAGACCGTGGGGGCCATGGGGATAAATATGCATCTCCACAGAGATTCCCTGGTTGTGGAGAGCCTGATAAAAGAGCAGGGAATTTTCCACAGGTACGCAGTCATCCTCCGTGGTATGCCACAGGAAAGCGGGCGGCGTGTCCGCATCTACCTGATTTTCCAGGGACATTTCGTCCACCAGCTCGTCATAGCGGTCGCCCAGGAGATTTTCAAAGGAGCCTCTGTGAGCCTTCGGTCCGGAGGTGATAACCGGATAGCTCAGGATCATGCCGTTGGGCTTCAGCATCTCCGGCGTCGTATGCAGCATTTCTGCCAGGAAGGTTTTTTTCTTCCAGAAAACACCGTAGGAGGCTGCCAGATGGCCGCCTGCAGATGCGCCCTGAACCACCATCCTGTCCGCATCAATGTGGAACTCCTCCGCATGCTCTCTTAAATATTTGAAGCCTGCTGCCACCTGAAGAAGGGCGGTCGGATAACGGGCCGGAGCCACACTGTAGCGGAGAACTGCCGCATGAAAACCGGCTGCCACAAACTGCAGAGCGATTGCCTCCGCCTCACGGTCAGAAGTCATGCCGTAGCCGCCGCCCGGGCAGATAAAGATCAGCGGCCGTTTGTCGATGCCGATCTCCAGAGATTTCTCCAGAAGATAGAGATACAGCTTCGCAGGCTCTTCATAGGTTTCTGCTTTAATATTCATTACCTGATAGATCATAGTTTTCCTCTCCTTTTCTTATGCGATTGCCTCCGGCAGCTCGATCTCTCCGTCAAAAACGGTGGTCGCCGGTCCGGTCATATAGACCAGGTTCTCTTTTCTGTCCCAGAAGATCTTCAGATCTCCCCCCAGAAGTTTCACAGTCACTTCCTCCTCCGTAAAGCCATTTAAAATAGAAGCAACTGCCACAGCGCAGGCTCCTGTTCCGCAGGCCATGGTCTCCCCGGAGCCTCTCTCCCAGACGCGCATTTCCACGGTGTTCCGGTTCAGCACATGGACAAATTCTGTATTAATCCGGTCCGGGAAGCGTTTGTGATTTTCAAAGGAGGGGCCGATTTTCTCAAGCTCCAGCTCCTCCGGGGAATAATCGAGAAAAATCACCGCATGGGGATTTCCCATGGAAACGCCGGTGATATAGTACTCTTTTCCCTCAACCTCAAGGGATTCATCGATGACCTGTTCCTTCTCGGAAACAATGGGGATCTTCACCGCCTCAAGAATGGGCGCTCCCATGTTTACCCGAACTTCAGAAACCTTTCCGTCTTTCAGAGTCAGATGAAGATACTTGATACCTGCCTTCGTCTCCACTGCGATATCCGTCTTGTCCACAATGCCGTAATCATAGGCGTATTTTGCCACACAACGGATGCCATTTCCGCACATAGCTCCCTGAGAACCGTCCAGGTTATACATATCCATCGTGCAGTCTGCCTTCTCTGAGGGACGGATCAGGATCAGGCCGTCCGAACCGATCCCAAAATGCCGGTCGCTGACGAAACGGGCCACAGCCGCCGGATCCTTTACCTCTTCTTTAAAACAGTTGACATACACATAATCGTTGCCGATTCCCTGCATTTTTGTAAATTTCATCTTCTGCCTCCTATATCAGCCGTCCCTCCGGCTATTCTTACGCTTTTTCATTTTATCACGACTGTTTTTATTTGGGAATCCCGATTTGACATTTATCTGTTCTCTGCTATACTGAGGGGGACTCTTACGAAATGAGGATTCTTATGGAAAATAAAACGAAAACAAAGCGACCGCCCCGAAAAAGGCGCTCTTTAAGCGTAGCGGAGCGAAAAAAACAGCTCCATCTTCGCATTGGTCTTTCCCTGGCGGGAATTTTTCTTGTATTCTTCCTCTTTCTGGCGCCTTTCGGGCCCCATCTACTCTTCGGAAAAGGACGGGCGGTAAATCTCTCCGACTCGGTCCTTCAATATCAGGCCCTGGTGGATCAGTACTGTGAGGAATACTCCATCCCGGCTTTCTCCCAGGTCGTGCTGGCCATCATGCAGCAGGAAAGCGCCGGTTCTGTGGCCGACGTCATGCAGGCCTCAGAAAGCCCTTTCAACACCTGGTATGCCAACACACCGAACAGCATCCTGGATCCAGATTATTCCATCCGGGTGGGCGTGGAGACCTTCGCCTACTGCCTGAACGAGGCCGGCTGCACTTCCCCCAGGCAAAAGTCCAGGCTAAAACTCGCCTTACAAACCTACAATTATGGAAATTCCTACGCTTCCTGGGCTCTCACCAATTACGGCGGTTATTCCCAGGACAATGCGCTGGAATTTGCCGAAAATATGAAGGGAAAGCTTGGCTGGAGCCAGTACGGCGACCCGGAATATGTCTCCCATGTGCTCCGATATTACCGCTCGTAACTGTTCAGTATCTTCACAGTTACTATCGCCCTTAATATAAAAAAGAAGTGGAATTTTTCTCATTTATCCACTACAATAGGAATTAACTTCAACCTGCAAATTTTTTAAAAAAGGAGTAAGTCTATGAGCTATGAAACCTATACCACCGTGGACTGGCTGATGTTCTTCTACATCTACTGCTTCCTCGGCTGGTGCTTTGAATCCACCTATGTTTCCATTCAGCACAAGAAATGGATCAACCGTGGCTTTATGCGCGGACCGTTTCTTCCCCTCTACGGTTCCGGAGCCGTCATTATGCTGTTTGTGACCATTCCGGTCCGGGACAATGTTTTCCTTACCTTCCTCTTCGGCGCAGTAGGAGCTACGATCCTCGAATACTTCACCGGAGCCGCGATGGAGGCCCTCTTCAAGGTCCGTTACTGGGATTACAGCAACAATCGCTTCAACCTGAACGGCCACATCTGTCTGGGCACCACCATCGCCTGGGGCTTTCTGACTCTCGCCATGGTTCATATTCTGCAGACGCCTGTGGAGGCCGTAGTAAATGCCATTCCGCCCAGGCCCGAAGGAATCATCGCCCTGGTGGTGACGATCTATATCGCCGCTGATTTCTCCCTTTCCTTCAAGGCAGCCCTCGATATCAAGGATCTCCTTGCAAAGATGACCGCCGCCAAGGAAGAAATGGATAAAGTCCAGACCCGTCTGGATGCCATTATCGCCTTCACCGGCCAGACCGCTGCTTTCAAAACCCTTTCCAATTCCAAGGACCGTCTCTCCGGCACCCTCCAGTCTGTCAAAGCCAAACTGGATTTCCTGCAGAAGCATGAGCACAGCGAGGAGCGCCGTTCCGGCAAACAGCTGACTGCCTTCCGTGAGGAACTGGAGCAGTTGAAAACCAAGTACATTGTGGACAACGAGTACCGCAAGGCTCTGTCCAATCGTCTCGGTTTCTTCCGCAAGGAGCTCTTAAAAGCGCATCCGACCATCGCTTCTCCGAAGTTCGAGTCCGCTCTTGCAGAGTTAAAAGAGATCGTTTCCGAGAAATCTCACAAAGAAGATTAAAAAAGATGCCCGACAGGCACCGCTTCATATCCCATGGCTCCAAGCTCCGGAAGCAGTTTTTCCAGGGTGGGAGCCATATTTTTTGCCCCGGTGTGGAAAAGAAGCAGGGCTCCCGGACGAAGTCTCTCGCTCTCTGTCACGGTCTTAAAAATGGCGTCGCTCCCGTAATCCTTCCAGTCTTCTGAGTCCACAGACCAGCCCACCGGCTGGAGACCTGCCCCCTGAACCGCCTGCAAAAGTCCTGTCCCATAGCGTTTTTCCCGCTCCTGAAAGAGCGTAAGTTCTCTCCCTGTGATATTCCGAAGCCGTTCTCCCGCCTGTTCCAGAAGAGAGCGCACTTCTCTCACACTCAGGCGATCCCATCGTTTGCCCTCCTGGCTTAAAAGTCCCAGCTCATGCCCTTCCTGTATGATTTTCGTCACCAGTTCCGGCCAGGATTCTCCCCAGCTTTCCGTCACAAAAAAGGTAGCTTTTTTTCCATTTTCCCGGAGGATTTTTAAAACGTTTTCCGTCTCCTCCCCATTTCCTGTCACCTGAAAAATAAGGCCCACTTTTGCCTCCGCCGTATCCACCTCATTCACCGGCCTGGCGCTGATTCCTCCTGCCACTTCCAGACTGCCTTGACGGAAATTCCAGATTCCCGCCGCTGTCAGAAGCAGGCAGAGCATCAATACACCCGCTCCCCGGAACTTTCTCACATCCATCCTGATACGCTCCCCCACTGATTCTTCTGTTTCTATCTTATGAAAAAGGACGCCAGATATGCGTTCCTGTACAAGAAAGGAGCCGGACACCCTTTTTCAAGATGTCCGGCTCCTGCCGTTTCATTTCTTATTACTTTTTACTTTTCTTGCGGACAACACCCAGAATCACGAGCAGAGCTGCTGCAATCACCAGAACTACAACCAGTGCTACAATCGGAGTGTTATCTCCGGTCTTTACACCGCCGCCGATGACTTCATCCGGATTCTTGGTATTTCCTGTACCGTTTCCGTTCTCATCAGTAAACTGGCCTTTACCTGCGATGGTGAAATCCTGTGTGCTGACGGAGGTTTCTCCGGTATCTACCCACTGGCTGCCATCATACATCTGTTTCATGAATGTAACTTTCAGAGTGTAGTTTCCGGCTTTCGTGATACGGAAGCTTGCGGTATAACCGTTGCTGCCCCACTTATAATCGTTGACCAGATTCCAGGTGGAAGTCGGTACATAGCGAACGTCTCCGCTGATCGGATCTTCATTGTCCGTTCCATCTCCGATTGCCTCAAAGGTGATGACGGAATTTACCGGGTATTTCGCCGGATTAGTGAAGCCCCAGATATAGTTGTTGGAAGCGTTGCCGATGATGTTCAGACGCTGGATCTCTCTGCTCTCTGTCGTTCCGCAGCGCTTGCAGGTACGCTCCTGTTTGCCTTTGCTGGTAGTCGTAGGCTTAACCGTGGTCTTCCATCCATCTGCATCGGTATTCTCATCTTTGATCCAGTCATGGCCAAGAGCTTCAAGGGTCTTTTTATCTTTGATCTCGCCGCATCTCGTACACTTCTTGTATTCCTCTCCTGCCTCGGTGCAGGTCGGCTCTTTGGTGATGGTCTCCCAGTTATGGCCAAGAGCCTTCGTCTCTCTGGTATTTACTACCACACCGCAAACGGTACATTTCTGAACCTGAGTACCTTTCTCGGTACAGGTTGCTTTCTTTGTCGTTACCCATTTCTCGCTGGCTGTATGCCCTTTTGCAGAAATGGCCTGCGTCTCGGTAGCTCCGCAGACGCTGCAGGTACGGGTTTCCTCGCCTGCCTCGGTGCAGGTTGCCTCTTTGGAAACAGTCCACTCACCAAAGCTGTGAGCTGCTTTTGTGACTGTCACCTGATAGGTTTTCACGGTAACGCCGTCCTCTGCGGTAACAGTGAGAGTCTTCGCTGCTCCGTCGGAGAAATCAAGGACAGTTTCAGAAGCGGGGCTTACCGTTGCTTTGTCACTGACGGTAATCACCGGCGTGATTCCTGCCGGATCAAGAGCGGAATTACACGGCAGAGTAATATGAATCTCGCCGTTTTCCGGTGCTGCAGTGATATCGCCTACGGTGAAACTTACAAGCTCTGCGGCACTGCTTCTTGCGGAAGTATAGGTAACTGCTGCAGAGGTCAGTCCGTCAAGGCTTACCTGAAGACTAAAGCTTCCTGCCTCTTTCACTCGCAGGAACTGGCTTCCGTCCTCTGCAGTAACAATCTCTGCAAGGTTTGTATCAGATACGGTATAAATTGCTTTCACACCCTGAGGAATCTGCTCTGCGGAGACAAGAGAGCCGTCTGCTGCAGTCAGAGTATAACCCAGCGGGTAATCGCTTCCCACTGCCAGGCTTCCTTCACCGGAACCCGGAGTGTTGATGGCAAGGTTCATTCCGTCATACCAGTGTGTTTCCGGATTCTCCGGCTCGGGCTGCGAAACGATGGGCTGCTGATTATTCTCATCTGCAGGCTGAATGGACGGAGCGTCAGTCTCGGTATCTGTCGGGTCTGCCGGAACGGTCTCACCCTGTTCATAAGCCTGGAGCTCAGTTCCGTTGGCAAGCATAACATTTACCTGGAAAGCTACGGTTCCTTCTGCTTCTACAGTGAAGTTTCCGCTCTTATCCGGCATATCTACCAGATCGCTGCCCTCCTCTACACTGTAGCTGACGCTGGCCTCTCCGGCTGCTGCCAGCTCCTCATTGGAGATCTCATACTGAAGCTGATAAGCTTTGCCGACTTCCATTTTTTCCGGAAGTAGCAGCCGGATCACCGGTGCATCAATCAGAGAGTTCTGATCGTCGGTTTCGCTGACCGGCTCATCCTCAGCCGGAGCTTCTGCGGAGCTTTCGCTCTCAGTGGGAGCTTCTGTCCAGGCTTCCGTCTCGACAGGAGCTTCCGTCCAGGTCTCGGTCTGTGCTTCCGTCTGAGATTCTGTCTCAGTCGGTGCCTCGGTCCAGGCTTCGGTCTCTGCCGGAGCTTCGGTTACGGACTCGGTCGGAGCCTCAGTTTGTGCTTCGGTATAGGCTTCTGTTTCCGCCGGAGCTTCCGTCTGGGTCTCAGTTATCGATTCGGTGACTGCTTCGGTCGGAGCCTCAGTCTGCATTTCCGTCTCTGTCTCGTCTTCCTTCGGTTCAATCGTCAGATCCACTTTCGGAAGTCCGTTCTCCGAATCCGTTTCCGGAGCGACATATTCATAAGCATCAGAAAGCTTTAAGGTGAAGATGTATTCACCTGCTGCGGTAAATTCCGGATCATATTTCACCGGTTCCACATTGGTATCTTCTTTGCCATCCTCGGCTTTCACCGGACGGATGGTCCATTCGAGATCTGTCAGCTCATATTCGGTGCCTTCTGCATCGTAAGCTTTGATCTTCTCCGGAAGACCCAGGTCCTTCAACTCGGTACCCTGTTCAAAATGGTCTTTCTCCGGTTTTTCCAGTTTTTCAAAAGATGTAAGAACGATCTTACCTGCGCCGTCCTCTGCCGCAAAAGCTGTGGCTGACGGAGCCATGGTCATAAGAAGTACCAATGACATCAGCATGGAGAGATACTTCATCCAGTTCTTCATTCTCATAAAAATCCTCCTCCCATAGGTTCTGTTGAAACTTAACGGCCGCGCGGGATGTACGACCTTTTTCTGACAACATTATACCATGGAGAATTGCAGGTTACCACTTAATTTTTTCTTATGAAAAACTGCTGCTGATGCATGTATTTTCTTCAAAATTTTAGAGAATATATGAAGATTCCCAGAAGAATGACGGCAATTCCGGCTGCCTTTTTGCGGGTAAACCGTTCCTTTAACAGAAAATATCCCATCAAAGAAACATAGATATAGCTGGTAGACTCCAGAATCGGCTGCATGGAAAGTGGCACGGTACGCAGGGCCAGCATAGTCAGCACTGTGGATAATAAAAAAATGCTGTATGCCGTAATCACCCATGGATTCAAATATTCTTTCAGTCTGTTGGGGTAATGTTTCTGAGCTGCTTTTTTCAGAAGAATCTGGGACACGGCGGAAATAAATACCGAAAAAAGCAGGAGCAGAACGGAAAAAGTCATGGAATCATTCATCGCTGGTCACCACCAGATAAATACCGAAGAATATGACCACCGCCCCAAGAATCATATTCCAGGTGATTTTTTCCTGAAAAAAGAGTGCTCCCCAGATCATGCCCCAGACCAGGGAGACTCCTTTATTTGCGTAAGCAAAGGTAAGTGGCAGATAATGCAGAATCTGCTGCCAGACAAAGGCATAGCCCACCATAATCAGAAGAACCAACCCATAATAAAAGCAAAATGGCAGAGAAAGAGATGGCTGTTTTGCAGCCATTTTGGAAGCCACGCCACTTAAAGAGGAAAAAAGCAGAGAAAGCTGCAGTGCCAGAAAAACTTTTCCCTTTACAGCAGGTCGTTTCATTTAAAAAGATCACCTCCGGGATGAATAGAATCCGGGAAGCTCTTCATATAGCGGTGAGCATCTGGTCCTGTGTGGAAGATCAGGTCCAGCACAGAAACTCCGTGTTCAAAAGCACCGAAAGACTGCGGATATTCCGGATAACCGCTGTAATCCATATAAGCCAGTTTTACATTGGCATCGATAAAACACTGATCCACAATATAATCTTTCGCTGCCGGACCGGAAAGATAAGCATCTCCACCGGCGGAAAGACACAGGTTCACCAGGCGTTCTGTTTTTCCTTCACTTAAGGTATAATCGGAAGACCAGGTGATTTTTGTATGAATGCCAAGGATATCGCACAGTTCCGTGAGAAAACGGTAATTGATCCGGCTTAAATAAGTTTCTTTTTCACAAGCTTCATAGACACTGCGAATACGGTCTTCATATTCCTTAAAAAACGGAGCTTTGCAGTAATTCAAAGAAATGGCTCTCCAATGATCATGACACCAGTCATGATCCAGGACCTCCGTCTCGTTGATTTTCTGATAAAACTTACCTTTGTTAATCACCGGAATAGAAAGCCACTGGAGACCTGATGGAGTTTTGATTTTGTTGCGGTTACGCCAGTCACGGCGGGTGTACTGCATGTCGTCATATAAAATAAATTCATCCACCAGATTGATCAGGTCAAAATATCCTTTCCAGGGAATGTAATTGGACTGCAGAATTGCAATTTTTTTCATAAGTAATTCCTTTCTTATCATAAATCAATGATTTTCTTTTGCTATCATATCACAGACGATGCAAAAAGAAAACATTGAGATTTTAATTTGAGGATGCTATAATGGGCATGTAATAATGGCAGGTAATTTTTCCTGCTTTGCATGGAGTGTGTATAATGAAAAAATTAATGATTTTAGGGGCAGCAGCGTCTCAGGTGCCGCTGATTTCAGCAGCAAAGCGCCTGGGATATGAGACCATCGTGACCAGCATTCCCGGAGATTATCCGGGATTTACTTATGCAGATGTATGCTGTTACGCGGATATTTCCAAGCCGGAAGAGGTCCTTGCAAAGGCAAAAGAGCTGAACATCGATGGAATTACCACCTGCGGAATGGATACCGGCATCCGTGCCATTGGCAGAGTCTGCGATGAACTGGGCCTGTGGGGCATTTCCTATAAAACAGCCTGTACTCTGTCCGATAAATATTTAAGCAAACTCGCTTTTGAAAAAGCAGGAGTCCCCTGTGCAAAAGCATTTCAGATACGGACCGAAGAAGAACTGTCAGAGGCACTTGAGAAACTTCCATTACCGGTAGTAGTCAAAGCAGTGGATCTTATGGGAAGCAGAGGGATTTACCAGTGCAATACCAGAGAAGAATCCTTTGCTGCGTTTTCAAACGCTATGAAAAGTACCTCCAGGGATTACTGCCTGGTGGAGGAATTTTTAGAGGGAGTAATCTTTGGTGCAGAAGGACTTTTTGCAGATGGTAAGCTGGTGTTCTGTTTTCCTGTCGGAACAGATTTGTACTATCAGAGCACAATTCCAACTTGCATTGGACATTTTGCGCCATTTACAATAGACATACAAAAAGAAGCAGAACAGATAATAACCGCTGCGCTGACCGAAGCTGGTGCCAGAAATACTCCTTTTAACTGCGATCTGATCTTAAAAGACGGGAAAGTCTATTTAATTGAGATCAACGGTCGTGCAGGCGCCACCGGACTTTCCGACATGGTCGGTATCTATTATGACCTGAATTATTATGAGATTTTATGCCGTCAGGCAATGGGTGAAACGACGGCCAGTGCTTTTCAGCTGAAAAACAGTAAAGGCCAGCCCAGTGTTTCCAGAATGCTTACAGCCCCCAAAACCGGGATTCTGGAAAAAATTGAACTGCCAGAAGAAGCGGAGGATCCGGATATTTCCATAACTTTAAACGTCCAGCCTTCTGATCCTGTGCGGACTTACCAGAATGGCCGGGACCTGTTGGGGCTGGTGATTGTAAAAGGCGATTCTGTAGAGGTTTGCAAGGAAAAAACGAATCGGATTCTCTCAGGAATCCAGTATGAGATCCGATGATTTGTACAAAAGGAAAAGGGATAGAAACGAGGAAACAACATGTTGGTATCAATCGTAATACCGTGTTACAACAGTGAACACAGCATAAAAAAAACTATAGAACTTACGGCAGAAGAATTTAAAAAACTTCCAGGATATGACTGCGAATTTGTGCTGGTCAATGATTACTCCAAAGACGGCACCTTTGCATCCATCAAAGAACTCTGCGACAAATATTCTTTTGTGAAGGGAATCAATTTAAGCCGGAATTTCGGGCAGCATAATGCCATCATGGCAGGCCTGAATTACGCAGAGGGCGACTATATTATTGGAATGGATGACGATTTGCAGACACATCCGTCACAGATTCCAAAACTGATCGGAAAGATTGAAGAAGGCTATGATGTGGTATTTGGCCATTTCACGAAAACAAAATTCGGTTTTTTCAAAAAACTGACCAGCAAGATAGCAAGTTTTCTGACCTGGCACATGATCAAACGCCCCAAAGGCATCCAGGCCAGCAATTTCTGGATCTGCCGGAAATTTGTGCGAGATGAGATTGTCCAGTATAAAAATTACAATTTGTATTTACAGGTATTGTTTTACCGGACCACCAGCAATATCGCCAATGTAGAAATCGAGCATTTCGCCAGAGAAGAGGGAAAATCCAACTATACCTTCAAAAAGCTTTTAACACTGTGGCTCGCCTGTTTGAACTACACTGTAGTGCCGTTAAGACTTTCCACTTTCCTTGGAGGCATCTGTGCGGCAGGCGGAGTAATCGGAGCAGTGATCGTCTTTATACGGAAACTGCTGAGTCCGGGTATTCCTGTTGGCTGGGCTTCTCTGATGTGTGTACTGTTTCTGTTTTTCGGCGTCACCTTCCTGATGCTGGGAATTATGGGCGAATACATTGGAAAAGCCATTTTGAACCTGAACAGCACACCTCAGTTTATTATCCGTGAAAAAGTCAACATTCCGGAAAAAACAGAAAAAGAATAACCCTTAAAAACTGAAAGACCGCAGCGCCTGCATTTTTTCTGCAGACCTGCGGTCTTCTTATTTTTTAAATCAGAAAGTCTTTCAGTCTCTTGCTTCTGGAGGGATGTCTCAGTTTCCGGAGGGCCTTCGCCTCAATCTGACGGATACGCTCACGGGTAACATTGAACTCCCGTCCAACCTCTTCCAGGGTGCGTGCTCTGCCGTCTCTTAAACCGAAACGCAGCTCCACCACCTGACGCTCTCTGTCAGTCAGGGACTCAAGAGCGGTATTGAGTTCCTCTCTCAGCATGGAGAAAGCGGCGGAATCGGCCGGAGACAGGGCGGAATCATCTTCGATGAAATCGCCTAAGTGGCTGTCGTCCTCCTCACCGATGGGGGTATCCAGAGATACCGGATCGCGGGAGATCTTCAGCACTTCTCTTACGCGGCTCACAGGAACATTCAGACGGTCTGCTACCTCTTCCGGGGTAGGTTCGCGTCCCAGCTCCTGCAGAAGGGTTCTGGTCATACGAAGGGTCTTGTTGATGGTCTCCACCATATGTACCGGTACACGGATAGTTCTTCCGGTATCTGCGATTCCTCTGGTGATGGCCTGACGAATCCACCAGGTCGCATAGGTACTGAATTTATAACCCTTAGAGTAGTCGAACTTGTCCACAGCCTTCATAAGGCCCATGTTTCCCTCCTGAATCAGATCCAGGAAAGGCATACCGCGGCCCACATATTTCTTTGCAATGCTGACTACCAGTCGAAGGTTTGCCTCGGTCAGCTTTTTCTTCGCTGCCTCGTCTCCCTCTTCCACTCTTTTTGCCAGCTCGATCTCCTCCTCGGTACTCAGAAGCGGTACGTTACCGATCTCCTTTAAGTACATGCGGACGGGATCCTCGGTGCTGACACCTTCCAGCACATCCACATCGTCGATGATCTCCACCTCATCCTCTTCACTGAGAATGATATCGTCGTCATCGCCCAGGAGCAGATCATCTTCCTTTCCGCTGTCCTCGATGCCGGAATTTACCACATCAATGTTGGACTTCTCCAGGTATTCCAGGATCTGGTCCATTTTATCTTCAGTCAGTTCAAAGCCCCGGAACGCATCGTTGATCTCGTTGTACTCCAGGACATTTTTCTTGGTCTTCGCCAGTTCTACCAGTCCGTTCAGGGCCTTGATAAACTGTTCGTGCTGCATTCCATCCATAATTATTCTCCTCACCATAATCTCGTTGATAACATACCATCTTCGGCGTTTTCTGTCAACTTTCGCGCATAGTTCCGGAAGAAGTCCGGCTTTTCTGCTCTTTTGTATTTGGCAGCTTTTTTCCGCGCGGTCTTAAGTCGTCAGAACTGGCTCTCCAGAGCCGGAACGCCCCGCATGGTAATCACCGGGCCGCCTTTGTGCTCGATGTAATCGCTGGTAATGGTTACTTTGCCGATATTGTCATCCTTCGGTATCTCATACATGATATCCAGCATGAAATCCTCGATGATAGCACGCAGTGCCCGGGCTCCCGTCTTTTTCTCCATCGCCTTCCTTGCGATCGTATGGAGCGCCTCCTCATCGAAATCAAGCTGTACCTCATCCAGAGCCAGAAGCTTCTGATACTGCTTCAGGATGGCATTTTTCGGCTCCCTCAGGATCTTGACCAGCATTTCCTCGTCAAGTCCCCGGAGGGTAAATATGATCGGAAGTCGTCCGATAAATTCCGGGATCATACCGAAATTCCGGATATCGTCCAGAGTCACCTTCTCCAGAAGATTGGGATCCGCATCATATTTGTCCTTCAGATCTGCCTGGAAACCGATGGAAGCCTGCTTGTTCAGCCGCTCCTTGATGATATCCTCGAGGCCAGGGAAAGCACCTCCGCAGATGAAAAGGATGTTCTTTGTATTCATAGTCGTCAGAGGTACCATGGCGTTTTTACTGTTTGCTCCCACGGGGACTTCTACTTCGCTGCCCTCGAGAAGCTTCAGCAGGCCCTGCTGTACGGATTCGCCGCTGACATCTCTCTGACTGGTGTTTTTCTTCTTCGCGATCTTGTCGATCTCGTCAATAAATACGATGCCCTTCTCTGCTTTCTCCACATCGTTGTCCGCTGCGGCGAGAAGCTTGGAGAGCACGCTCTCAATATCATCGCCGATATAGCCCGCCTCGGTAAGGGAGGTGGCGTCGGCGATGGCCAGGGGCACATCGAGAAGCCGGGCAAGGGTCTTTACCAGATAAGTCTTGCCGGAACCGGTGGGCCCGATCATGAGCATGTTGGATTTTTCAATCTCGATATCATCCATCGTGTTGGTCTCCACCCGTTTGTAGTGGTTGTAGACCGCCACGGAAATGACCTTCTTGGCATATTCCTGGCCGATCACATAATCGTCCAGCTGTGCCTTGATCTTATGGGGTGCCGGAATGGACTTCACATCGAAGGCCTTCTTCGGTCCCTCCTCTTTCTTTTTCTTCTTGATCTTCTGCCGCTCGGGAATCTGCTGATTCATCAGATCAGACAGATTAATCATGCTGATATTCGGCATATTGGAGGTCATATTCTTGAGATCCTCCGGCCGGATATTCATCATCATATCACCGTAGGGGAAGGCACCGTTGTTCATGGTGTCAAAGGCTTTCTGCATGCAGTCGGAGCAGACACAGATATTCTGCGGAAGATGAACCATCTTTCCCGCCTTGCTCTCCGGCCGGTGACAGATAAAGCACACATCCTCATGAGTATCCTGATTCTCTGTGCTTTCGGTCTTTTCTCTATCGTCAACAATGATTTCTTTATCGTCTGACATTCAATTCTCCTTTTTTGTGACAGCCGTCCTAGCACAGACGACTGCAAAAATCTGCATATGTTCTAATTATATCCCAGAATCCGTCAACACACAAGTGAAGATTTTGTAAACATGCAAAAAAGAGGCAGGAGCCTTTTTTGCCCCCGTCTCTTTCTTGTCGCATTAATCCTCAGCCCCGTGCATTACATGCACTCTCGCTGCTTACGCAGCTTCTGTCTGAGGCTTATGGATCTACATTCCATTTCGATCCGCGCCAAACGAGTCCCACTGGGACTCAGCGCCGTTCCGCCCATACCAGAAGGAAAATTCAGCCTATTGCAAATAAATTTGCACAGTCTTCATTTTCCTTCTGTTAATGCTCTAAACTATTTTCTAAAATACTCCGGGAAAATCTGGCTGAAGGGATCCTGCTCGGTGTCGCTGCCGTTATCGCTGCCGCCGTTCTGATCATTTCCGCCCTGGTCGTTCTGACCGTTTCCGTTCTGGCCATTGCTTCCCTGTGTGCTCTGACTGCTGGAAGAAGTCTTCGCAGATTCCGGTTTCTCATCAAGGGTCAGGGTAATCTCCTGCTCTTTGTACTCGCCGCCCTCTGCTCTCTCGATGGTGACTGTCATCTCATCGCCTGCTGCATAATACTGCATCCGGTCGTAAAGATCCTCTGCGGAGGAGATAATCACGCCGTCCATCTTTGTGATGATATCGCCTCTCTTTAAACCTGCCTTCTCAGCTGCGGAATCATTGGTTACTTCATATACAAAAGCACCTGACGGCATGTTGTAGATCTGTTTTGCTTCGCTGGTGATATCTACCGGTTTGATGCCCATGAAACCACGTTTGTCTTCGTCAACGATGTCACGGCTCTGGATAGCTTCCAGTTCACTGAAGATCGGCATTGCGGTATCGATCGGGATTGCATAGCCCATACCCTCAACGCCTGTAGCGGATGCTTTTACGGAGTTGATACCGACCAGCTGGCCTTTCATATTCAAAAGAGCGCCGCCGCTGTTGCCCGGGTTGATGGAGGCATCTGTCTGAATCATATTGTTAGTAACGGTATTTCCGTCGTCGGTCTCTACTGTAACCTCACGGTCCAGAGCGCTGACGATACCGGAAGTAACGGACTGGCCATAACCAAGGGCGTTACCGATGGCAACTACCTGCTCGCCGAGAGCCAGGTTATCGGAACTGCCGACCTCCATGACTTTGATCTTGCTCTTCACATCATCGGAAATATCGGAAAGTTTCACGGTAACGATGGCCAGATCATGGTTCGGATCGGTACCTTTTACATCGGCAGATACAACCAGGTCGTCGCTGTCCTCTGCGTCAACGGAGAAGCATACGGACAGGGTCTGTGCTCCGGAAACTACATGGTTATTCGTAGCAATGAGAAGCTCATCATCGTTCTTACCGATGATCACACCGGAACCGGTACTCTCTGTCTCCTGCTGGTAAGTCTGTCCGTAGAAGTAACTCTGTACCTCCTGAACTCCTTTGTTGGTGATGGCTACCATGGACGGCATGGCATTTGCTACAATCTCCTTTACACTGTAGGTGCTGCCATCATCCGTACTGGTGCTGGCTGCCTCTGTGGAAGTCTCCGTCTCGCTCTCGGTCTCAGAAGCCTGGGCTACGGTACCGGACTGGCTGCTCATGTATCTGCCGGCTCCAAAAGAACCGCCTACCATTACAACTGCAAGTGCAATGGCTGCTGCACGTTTCATCATTTTTCTGAGATCCTTGTCATGTTTCGGGCTGTTGCCAGAAGCATTGCTCTCGCTGTTAATATAATCGTAATGGTATACGGAATCATTCTCCTCAAAGTTCTCATTCTGGTTATTTCTGAATTCTAACATCATCAATTCCTCCTCTGTTTTCATTTATCTGAATTTTTGTTATTGTTTAAATCTTTTATAGCTCTTTCTCATTTGCTATGACTAGAGTGTACCAAGGAATTGTGTTCATTCTGTGATGAGTGTTTTAACAAACTTTGAAAAACCCTTGTCTCTTTTGTGTTCATTTTTCCCAGTAGCTTTTATTCATGGAAAGCCGTTTTACCAGTCCCCTGGGAAGCTTCTGATAAGCCTTTCCCAGGCGGTAACCGATGAACTTAAAACCGCTCTTGATGACAAGTTCCGGAATCAGCCAGGGATGTCCGCTTTTTATCAGATAGCGGGCCGTCTGTTTCACCAGTTTCATGCCCTCGCTTTCGGAGCTGGCCAGAGCAAAAATCTCCGGATGCTCCGCCTGGGAAACAGCCAGGTCGAAGTTCCGGCGAAGCTGCTCTATATTTCCGTAGTTGTGGGAATGGATCACCCGGGCCTCCGGCACATAGGCGATGCCGCCGCCGTTTAAGATGATTTTTCCCGCGAAAATCATATCCTCATTAAAAATCGTCTTTTTCTCAAAGCCGCCCAGGCGCCAGTAGGTTTCCGCCCGGTACATGGCGCAGACGTTGGAGCAGAAAAAGGTTTTGATCCCGTATTTCGGAAGGTCTTTTTTCGTCTTCACAGACGGCGCGTCCGGATAGTTAAAGCTTCTCGTATAACGCTCGATAACCGAACAGTTCGGATTGGGAAGCTGGCGGGCATAGGCCGCATCCACTTTTTCATCATCAAAGGCCCCGGCAAGCTTTTCCACCAGGTAAGTATCTGCCGGCACCGCGTCCTGGGTCATAAAAAGAAAAAAATCCCCGGAAAGAAGTCCTGCGGCCTTATCTCTGGTTCCGCCGTGGTCGAACTCCGCCCGGGTCAGATGCTCCACCCGCACATTCGGAAGCCCCGCAACGGAGGCCTCCGGAAAATATGCTTTCTCCGTATTCATGATCAAAATTTCATGAATCGGATAGGTCTGTTTCTGAAGCATTTTTATGAGTTTCTGAAATTTCTCTCCTGGCTTGTAGGCCGGGATCACAACATCAATTTTCTTCTGTTCTGCCATTATTGTGCCCCTGTCTCGTTGATGATATGGTCGCTGATCTCCTGCACGGTACTGGAAACAGCATCATAACTGTCGCTTCCATACATCCACTGATGAAGCTGGAGAACGTTGTTTGCCAGATTTACCGGAACCACACAGTCGCCTCCAGTCGGCAGTGTCATCGGTGTGCTGTTGAAGGGGAAGCCTGTGGTGTCAACCAGGTTATAGGCTGCCACGTCTTTCGCGAGATCGATGATCTCTGGCAGAGTCAGGGAAGTGCTGATATGATCAAACATATCGTTGACGATGCCCACGAGAGTGGTCACAGGCATGGTCTTTACCTTCTCCAGAATCTTGTTGAGAACGGTTCTCTGACGCTCGGTTCTCTTATAATCGTCTCCTGTCGTGTAACGGATACGGCAGTAGGAAAGGGTCTGCAGGCCGTTCAGGGTCTGAGGACCGGCCTGAGTCACTTCCACAATCTCTTTTCCCGTTACCTGGGAACCCTCGGTCTGATAACCATTAAGCCACTTGATTTCGTCCTGCTGCACGTCGATTTCCACACCGCCGATCGCATCTACCACATCGGCTACCACGTTAAAATCTACGGTCACATAGTCCTGAATATCGAGGTCCAGATTCTTGTTCAACATGCTGATGGAACGGGTGGGGCCGCCATAGAAATAACACTCGGTGGCTTTCCGGTACTCGCCGTTTGTATTATCCAGGTAGGTATCGCGGTAAACGGATACAAGCTTCACATCTTTGGTCTTGTCATTGATGCTGGCCACCATGAGGGCATCGCTGTGGGCGTCGATGGTGAGCTGGCCTTCACGGGAGTCCACGCCGTAAAGAGCGATGTTCGTATAGCTGTTGGCTACCTCCGGCTCCTTCTCCTGAACTTCCTTGTTTACGATAACGTCGCCGGGTTTGATGTTCACCTGCTGCATCTTATTCAGTCTGGAGAACACATAGAGGCCGCCTGCCAGGATCATCAGCACCAGCACCTCCAGCACAAAAAACAGTTTTCTGTGGCCTTTTTTCTTTTTCTTAGGAGGACGCTGCCCCGGATAAGGAGCTCCCTGGCGATTCTGATAATAAGGACTAGGGCCGCCCTGACCACGGTAAGCGCCCTGCTGACGCTGCTGGCCATAACCCGGACCAGCCTGACCCCGGTTCTGATTGTAACCCGGACCGCCCTGGGGTCTGCCCTGACGGTTCTGATTCGGACCATAGTTCTGCCGGTTCTGGCTGTAGGGTCCCTGCTGATAACCATTCTGGCCGCCGTAGGGATTTCCCTGGTTCGGCTGACCGTAAGGGCCGTAATTCTGGCCATTCGGCGCGCCCTGCTGATTTTCAGGCGTATAATTCTGTCCGTTTTCTGTAGTTTCTCTTTGATTTCTTCTCTCTGACATAATATCCCCTTTTTCGGTTCTCAGTACGCGTTTTTATTGATAAAGCCTTTAAAACAGGTCAGAAACAGGATCTTGAAATCCAGTCCAACTGTCCAGTTTTCAATATAATAAAGATCGTACTCGATCCTCTTCCGGATCGAAGTATCCCCCCTGTAGCCGTTGATCTGTGCCCAGCCGGTCATGCCCGGACGAACCTGGTGTTTCACCATGTAGCGCGGGATCTCTTCCCGGAATTTCTCCACAAACTGCGGCCGTTCCGGTCTTGGGCCGACGAGACTCATATCCCCTTTCAGCACATTGAAAAGCTGCGGAAGCTCGTCTATGCTGGTCTTTCGCATAAATCTTCCGATTCCTGTCACCCGTGGGTCATTTTTTACGGTCCAGCCCTTCTGCTCCTCCCGCTCCGTCTGCACTTCCATGGAACGGAACTTGTACATCTTAAAAGGACGGTTATGAAGGCCGACTCGCTCCTGCTTGAAAATCAGCGGTCCCGGTGAGGTCAGCTTGATGAGCGCTGCCATCAGAAGCATCACCGGTGAAAAAAGCACAATACACAGCAGAGAGCCGCAGACATCCATGGTCCGCTTCACCATCATATTGAAGGTGTTGCTCAAAGGCACATGGCGGATGTTGATCACCGGAAGTCCTAAGAGGTCCTCTGTATAAGGTTTGGTCGGAATGATGTTGTTATAATCCGGGATAAATTTCGTGTGGACTCCTGATTTTTCACAGAGACCTACGATTCGTTCCAGCTTATAATACTCATTCAGTCCCAGGGTGATTGCAATCTCATCCAGATGGTTCTGGGGCAGGATCACCAGCAAATTGTCGATCCGGCCAATAACCTTCACACCCTTATACATGGTACCGCGCTCGATGTTGTCATCCAGAATGCCACGGACCACATAGCCCCACTGAGGATTGGCATTAATCCGGTCGATGTACTCCTCCGCTGCCCGGCTGTAGCCCACCAGCAGAATCCGTTTGAGGTTCATGCCCTTTTTCCGGATATTCACCAGAGCCCGGCGGATCAGGAAGCGGACCACCACCTCCAGCACCGTGTCGATCCCGTAAAACAGAAAAACCAGCTGACGGGAGAAGTCGTCCATATGGCGCAGCATCAGGACAGACAGGAAAATCAAAAGCATCAGCGAATTGGCTTTTACGATATTTCCGATCTCCAGACGACGGCCCTGGACCCGTTTCGACGTATACAGATTGAACGCATAATAAAGCAGAAGAAGCCCCGGTACCACGAAAAACAGCGGCAGAAGGTATTCTTCTGTAGTCAGACGTCCGATGTCCTTTTCAATAAAAAAACCCAGCTGCAGGAAACACGCGAACAGATAAGAAAATGCAATGACAAACGCATCAATGACAACGTGAAGCCGGTAGAAAAACCGCTCGTTATCTTTTATCATTCCCGTTCCTCCTGTATAACTTTTATAATTTTACATTTTTATCTGTTATGATACACTAAAATACCCCAAAGAGCAACAAAAAGTTATCTAAACTCTTTCACTCTTCTTATAATATTCCCCCAGAGTTCCAACTGAATCCGCAGATAATGAGAAAAATTTTCGGGTCGGAAACCTGCTTTTTTCTCTTTTTTCATCAGAGGAAAGGCCTCTTTTAAGCCCCGAAGGTACTCTCCGCCCATATCCCTTTTCCGAAAAAAGAAATATTTCACGATGCAGCCCGCGAGAAGAAACGGCAGGTTCAGGATAAGCTGGAGGGCCGGCATATTCTTGTAGACCACATAGAGATTGTTCCGGGCGGAATAGCGGACCTTAAATTCATTGTAACGGGAACCGGTGGTGCCGCTTCCCATATGATAAACGATAGCCTTCGGCTCATAACGGTTCTCATAGCCAAAGATCCGTGCCCGGTAGCCTACGTCCAGATCCTCCAGATAGGCAAAGTGCACCTCGTCAAAATAGCCGATCTTCTCGAAGACTTCTCTCCGGTAGATGGCCGCTCCGGCGCAGGAGAAAAAGATCCGCCCCGCTTTTTCATAGTTTTCATAGGGCTTGTCTTTTCCTCTTGCGAAGGCCCAGCCCAGAGCGCAGTAGAAATCGCCGCCGTCGTCCATCTTTGAGGGATCCGTAAGCTTCCTCATCTGAGAGGCGCAGGAAAAAACCTTTTCTTTTCCCCGGATGGCCTCGTAGAGGGCACCCACAAAATCCGGATCTACCACCGTATCATTGTTGAGAAGAAGCACGAAAGGAGCTTTCGATGCCCGTATTCCCTCATTCACCGCCCGGCAGAAACCGAAATTCTCCGAAAGAACGATCGTTTTGATCTCCGGGCAGAACTCCCGGGCTAGGGAAAGGCTGTCATCCGTGGAGGCGTTATCCACCAGAATTATCTCAAAATCCTGAAAATGCTGCTGATTCAGGGAGTTTAAGCAGTCCTTCAGATAATTTCTCCCGTTGAAGTTTGGAATAATGACAGATACTTGTTTCTTCATGCTTCTCTCCATTCTGCTGTCAGCTCCGAAGGGAATAGTCGCTGGCCTTCAGAGACAAATTTTCATTATAGTAGGGATCTCTTAAAATATCCGGCATCCAGTGGCAGCGCATATACTCGATTTCCTCCTGGAAACGGCGCTTCTTGGCTTCCGTATTCTCATAGCCTCTGGTCTTGGACTCGTGGTGGTAAAGCTCCGCATAAGGATCATAGACCACAAGATAACCGGCATGGCGAACCTTCAGGCAGAAATCCACATCATTGAAGGCCACCGCCAGTTTTTCCTCAAAGCCTCCCACTTTCTCGAAGGCTTCCTTTTTTACCATAAAGCAGGCTGCCGTCACGGCGCTTAAATCCTGCTGGAGAGCCGCCTTATGAAGGTAGCCGCCCCGGCTTCTCGCCAGGCCGACGAAAAGACTGCCCGCACAGCCGCCCATGCCAAGGACGATGCCCGCGTGCTGGATCGTGTTGTCCGGATAGTACAGCCTTGCGCCCACGATGCCCACCTCTGGCCGTTGGCAATTGGCCAGAAGCTCCTCCATCCATTCCGGCGAGATCACGGTGATATCGTTGTTGAGGCAGAGGATATACTCCCCTTTGGCGTAGGAAATGCCGAAATTGTTGATGGCGGAATAGTTAAACTCTTTATCCCAGTAGACCACCCGCACACCGTTTTTGCCGTCCAGTTCCTGATAATAGTCCCGGATCTCCCGGGTGGTACTGTTGTTCTCCACCAGAATGATCTCGTAATTGGAATAGGTCGTCTTCTGCCAGATGGACTCCAGGCATTTTTTCAGCGTCTCCTTCTCATCCTTATTGGGGATCACGATGGATACCTTCGGATTTCCCTGCACCTGATATTTCACACGGTAAAAGCCGAGATCCTTGGTGTGACTCACCTCAGCCTTCGCCCCGATCCGCTGTAAGTGCGCCTCAATAGCCCGTTTTCCCGCATCAAAGGCGTACATCTTGCTGGTGGGGTTGTCCGCCGTGGAGGCCTGATGGACCCGCCAGTGATAGAGGATCTTCGCAATATGGACGATCTTTTCCGCCTCTTCCGTACAGCGGAAGATAAAATCGTAATCCTGAGCCCCGTCGTAGGCGGGATCCTGACCGCCAAGCTTCAGAGCGAGGCTTCTTTTTACCACGAAAAGATGGCAAATGTAGTTGTTGGAACAGAGAAGGTCCGGGTTGAAGTCCGGCTTGAAATGGGGCTGAAAATGCTCCTTCAAATCAGACGTCACCTTGTCCTCATCGGTGTAGACCACATCGGCCTTGTCCTTTTCAATCGTGGAAGCCACCTCAAAAAGGGCGTTGGGAGACAGCAGATCGTCGTGGTCGAAAAGGGCCAGATAATCGCCTGTGGCCATCCGGATCGCCGCGTTGGTGTTGCCTGCAATGCCCTCGTTTTTCTCAAGACGCTGGTAACGGACTCTCTGATCATTCGCCTGGTACTCCTTCACCACCTTTTCCACGGAAATATTCTTCCCGCTTCCGTCGGCGATACAGAGCTCCAAATATGGGTAAGTCTGATTCAGCACTGACTCGATCATCTGTCTTAAAAAAGCCTCCGGTGTCCGGTAGGCCGGCACCAGCACGCTGATCGTCACCGGCTCTTTCCATTTTTTCTTTCTCTGGCGAGCCAGCTCCTCCTCGGAAGGCTTGTTTTTCTCATACCATTCCTGATACTCGACCTCCCGCTCCTCGAAGCGCTCCAGAAGCCGGGCATAGAAGCCCCTGACTCCGTAATGCTTCAGGTAACGGATGCCTTTTTTGATGTTATAGGGCGTGAGCCGCTTAAAAATCTGTCCTGCTTTACTCATAAAATTCCTTAATGGCCTTTACAACCTGCTCCCGATCTTCTTCCTTCAGATGATAATACATCGGGAGACGGACGAGGCGCTCGCTCTCCTTCGTCGTGTACTTATCCTCCCCGTGGAAACGGCCGAATTTCTTTCCGGCAGGCGCCGAGTGGAGAGGCACATAATGAAAGACAGTAAGAATATCATGTTTTCTCATGAAATCAATCAGTCTTCCGCGGGTCTCCAGATCCTTCGTCTTGATATAATACATGTGAGCGTTGTGATCTGCATAGTCGGGGATGAAGGGCTGCTCGATGTAACCGGCCTCGGCCAGCGGACGAAGCTCCTCATTATAATAGTTCCAGCTGTCCAGGCGGTCTTTCCGGATCGTGTCCGCCATCTCCAGCTGAGCCCAGAGATAAGCTGCGTTCAGATCGCTGGGCAGATAGGAAGAACCATAATCCATCCAGCGGTATTTGTCCACCTGTCCCCGGAAAAATTTACTCCGATCCGTTCCTTTTTCCCGGATGATCTCCGCTCTCTCCAGAAAATCGTTGTTCTGGAAGACCAGAGCGCCGCCTTCTCCCATAGAGTAATTTTTCGTCTCATGGAAGCTGTAGCAGCCGAAATCACCGATGGTGCCGAGGGCTCTTCCCTTATAGTATGCGTAAACTCCCTGAGCCGCATCCTCTACTACCATGAGATGATGGCGGGCTGCAATCTCCATGATCTCATCCATGGCACAACCCACACCGGCATAGTGGACGGGAACGATGACCTTCGTTTTGTCTGTGATGGCATCCTCAATGAGACGCTCATCCAGGTTCATCGTGTCAGGACGGATATCCACAAAAACCAGGGTTGCTCCGCGCTGGACGAAGGCATCCGCTGTGGAGACAAAGGTGTAGGAGGGAAGAATGACCTCATCCCCCGGTTTCACCTGGGTTAAAACCGCCGCCATCTCCAGGGCGTGGGTACAGGAAGTCGTCAGAAGCACATGATTTGCCTGAAATTTTTCTTCCATCCAATGACTGCATTTTTTGGTAAACTCGCCGTCGCCGCAGATCTTTTTGTTTTTTATTGCCTGCTGCATATACTCCAGTTCTTTCCCGGTAAACGGCGGAACATTAAAGTCGATCATGATTTTTCACTCCTCTTTTGTCTTTCTTGTTTCGGATCATAACTGCCAGATAGATGAGATAGAACAGCCATCCGATGATGCTTAAGATACAGCCCGCTTTGAAAAGGGGCGGATGATAATCTAAGGAAAAAGTATGGCTTCCGGCGCTGACACGAACACCCATAAAGCCTAGGTCCGCTTTGAGGATCTCCTGCTTTTCTCCGTCCAGGGTCAGCTCCCAGCCTCCTTCATAGGGAACGGTGATGAGAAGATAGCCATCGGAAGGCACCTCGGCGGTTCCTGTCAGGTGAGAATCGTTCCCTGCTTTTTCCAGGGTGAAAGTTCCCCTGTCGCCCGCATAACTGTCTTCCGCGGTCTTTTTCACCGGATCGGTGGAACCTTTCGTCTTTGCCTCTGCCTGATAACTCTCGAGCTCCTCCTGGCTCTCCTCAATACCAAGCCTTGCAAGAAGCACCTTATCCAGGCTCTGCTGGTTTCCGCGGCTGTTGCACTTGGCCTTGAAATCTTCGTTTGTCATGGCACGGCTGGCATTGTAAAAGCTTACGATACCGGCGTATTCCTTCGCCTGATAAACGGAAATCGTACCGAAGGAGCGGACAAACTCGTAAGTATCCGGCACCTGGTCATCCTTCGCCAGAAGATATCGGACTCCGAGGAAGACAGGAAGTTCTCCGTCCTCCGGATGTTCGCTGTAGCAATAATAATTCAGGCCGTCAAAGAGAAGGTCCGGAGCGCTGTTGAAAACAAATTCCTTCACATTTCCATTCTGTATGGAATTATAAGCGCTGATGCTGCTGTAATCCTGGGCAAGTGAAGTCATGGAGGCGATACCCTCCCGGTAGGTCTTTTCAATCCGGTAAAAGCCCGTATCCGTCTCCTTAAGCCAGGCGATGGCTTCCTTTACATCCTCATTGTAAAGGTCGGAGAGGCAGGTGGTATCGTTTTTTTCCACCGCTCCCCGGTCCGTAACCGTACCTTTTCCCTCCAGACACATATCAGACACAGCGAGAAGAAGAAGGATCGTATAAAAAGCTCTGCGGTACTTCGTCTTTTTCAGGAACTGTCCCGCCAGAAGAAGGAGCATGGACAGAAGGCTCACTGCCAGCATCCCAAGGATCAGATTTTTCTGTGGAGGCTGCGTCGTAAACGCATAACCGCTTATGTAAATGCAGATGCTCAAAGCTCCCGTAGCGATAAGAGCCGGGATGCAAAGCCTCTCTCCCTCCAGAAAGCGGTCCGCCATCCAGGCGATGACCAGAGCAAAAAACGGCATGAGCACAAAGGAAAAACGGCTGATATAACCGCTACAGCCATTGAACACGATGCCAGCCAGCGGGAAAATGAGGCAGAAACCGATGAGCGCCGCTGCCCCGTAAAGAACACCTTTTTTGTACCGGCTCAGACGGCTTCGCCATAGCACACAGAGATACTGCACGCCGAAGATCACCAAAAAAATCGAGGCAAAGAGCGATGGATCTTCATAATAATTGCTGTTTCCCGCATAGTCTCCGTTCTTATTTAAAAGGTTGGCAGAAAAAAAGCGGTAAAGCATCGTGAGGTAAGTCTCCCCATCCATGGGAACAAAGCCCTGTAACAGGCGCTGTCCCAGAGATAATTCGCTCTCCAGCCGTGAGCTGACACGGAAGATCACATAAGCTGTCGGAAGAAGCACGCAAAGTCCCATGAGCACTCCGAGCAGCATCCCGAGACAGGTTTTCAGGAAACGGATCAGTCGTTCCTTCACCGGAAGCTCCGTCGCCAGCAGCACCCGGAAAATCAGGTAAACGCCCGTTGTCAGGCAGCTCATATAGGCGAGATAAGTGCTGTCGATAACCGTCAGAAAGACGATGAGCGGCAGGCAGACCCGAAAACGTTTTCTCCTAAAAGTCCTCTCGGCAAACAAAAGCAGCAACGGCAGATACACCGTAATGATACCGAACTGGTAATGCTGTCCCCAGACCATGAGAAAGCCGTTGAGGCCGTAGATATAGGCCGCAAAGAGCTTGCTCCTCTCGGAGAGTTTAAACTCGGAAAGAAAGAGATAACTGGCCAGCCCCGCCATCAGAATCCTCAAAATCTGCACATAGACCAGAGCTCCCCAGATATGGTTGCTCCCCCGGATCAGGCCAATCAGGTAAAGTAGGATCAGCGTCGGATCAAAGAGGTTCATCTGGAACATGTTGACGCCGAAGCCGTTATTGAAATCCCAGAAGCTGACGTTTCCATCCCGTATGTGGTTGACCACAGAATGATAGTGCATAAGATACTGCTGTACCGTATCGCTGCCCACATCCGCAAAGGTTCCGAAGGCCAGAAAGCGATCCCCGAAGACAAACTGGCTGTAAATCAGAAGGCCGCTGAAAAACAGCAACACTTCCAGAATCAGCACGGTTCTTATTTTCTGCCTCTTGTCTCTCTTTTCCATAAAATAAAATCACCTTTCGATACTAGTTCCGTTTTAAAGAAAAATCTTCTTTTTCCAGGGTGAGGTTGGGATTGTAGAAGGGATCTCCCGTTCGGATCAGCTCCGACCAGCGCTCCTCAAAAAGAGCAATGGCCTGATGAAATTCCTCCAGTCTTTCCTTTGCCTCCTTCTGAAGCTTCTCCCTGTCCTCATAATGATAAAATTCCGCGTAGGGTTCATAAATCACCCGTTTTCCCAAAGCACCAACCCTGAGGCAGAAATCCAGATCCCAAAAAGCCAGGCCAAAGTCTTCCGAGAAACCGCCCGCCGCCTCAAAGACACTCCGTTTCACCAGCATACAGGCTCCAGTCACTGCGCTGTAACACTGACGGCTTAAGATCCGGCTGTAGACATCTTCCTCCGTCTTTGGAAAGCCGGCAAAGGCAGCTCCGGCCAGGCCGTGAAGGCCGATGATCACGCCTGCATGGGCGATTCGGTTCTCCCCGTCGTAGAGTCTCGCTCCCACGATGCCGCTCGCTTTTCGCATACAGGAGCCGAGCATCTCCTCCAGGCTGTCCGCCCCGATGAGCTCCGTATCCGGAGCCAGGAAGAAGAGATAGTTTCCCTTCGCCTGCTTCACGCCCTCATTGAAAAGAACTGCTTTCGTCGCCTGCTGCCCAAAATGAACCAGCCGAAGTGGCTTTTCCGTCAGCCCCTCTTCTACATTTTCTTCCGCTGTCAGGATCAGATACTCATAATTCTGATAGGAAGATTTCCGGTCCAAGGAGGCGATGCAGCGCCGCAGCGCTTCTTTCTCCCCGCGGTACGGAATGAGAATCGATACCAGCGGGCTCTCCTCCCGGACAAAGCGTGTCCGGAAAAGCCCGGTCTTCTCGCCCTTTCGGACCATGGCCTTTTCGCCGAGACGCTCATAGTGGGCCGTCAAAGCAAGTCTTGCCTTCTCCCACTCTTCCTCCCCCGCAGAAACCCCTTCCTCCATCCGGATATGGCAGAGAATCCGCGGAATGTGGATGAGTTGCTCTTTCGTTGCCGCCTCCGTCAATCGAAGCAGCAGGTCATAATCGCAGGCTCCGGAAAAGTCTGCATCCACGCTTCCATATTTTTCAAAAAAGTCCCTCTTTACCAGAAAGAAGCGGCCGATATAGTTCGTGGTTTCCAGAAGCTCGGGATCGAAATCCGGCTTGAACTCCGGCTCAAAGAACCGGTTGCCATCGAGCGTCATCCGGTCATTGTCCGGATAAAACAACACGCCCTCCGGATGCTCATTGATAACTCTCGCAAAGGCAAAGAGCGCATCCGGTGTCGGAAGATCCTCCTGCCGACAAAAGAGCAGATACTCACCCTTCGCCTCTTTAAGCTCAGAGAGAACGCCCTCAGCGATTCCCGTATGCTCAGGCTGCTCCGTCACATGGAGTCTGGTTTCCTCCTTTTCAAAGGTATGGAGCACCTCATGAAGGTGAACATCCTCTGTCTCATCTGCCAGACAAACCTCGAAATTCCGGTAAGTCTGGTTCTCCAGATTCCGGAGAAGCTGCTTTAACTGCCGCTCCTCCATGCTTTTCACCGGAAGGATCAGGCTGAATTTCGGCATATAAGGAAACGCTGTGTTCCGCTGACGCTCCAGCTCTCCCGGCCCTGGGATGTGACGCTGAATCCAGACCTGATAATCCACGTTCTCTTCTTCAGAAGCTGGAAAGAGCTCCCTTGCCACCCGGGCCGTCAGGGCCTGCATGCCATGGATTCTCCAGTAATCCATGCCCCGCTTCATATATTTTTCCATTTTATGCTTCAGAATCCGGGCAGGATTCAGGTTGACCGGATAAATCTGTTTTCCTCCGGAACCGGAGAGCACCAGATAAGCCAGCCTTCCGGAAACGCCCTCCGCCTCGATGGTAAAACCGCAGTTTTTCCCGATCTCCGTCTCAAAATAGAGCATCTGAACATCCAGCCGGTCGCTCCGTCTGATTTTATAGGGAAGTTTCTTTTTCTCCTGATCAAAAAGGCCAATCTTTACCTGCTCCCGGTCTGCAGCCCAGCCCCGGAGATAGAGATTTCCGTTTTTACCGTCCACCAGTTCCTCCTCGAGGTAAAACTGCGGTGTCCGTCTGGCCTCTTTTAACCGCTTCACAGAAGCTTCATACCAGAGAAGCTTTTCCTCGCCGTTAAGGGCAAAGACACCAAGATGCCGACAGTTTTCCCAGTTTTCCGGAAGAGTGAGAAAGACCGTGATCTTCTCTCCTTTTAAAGTTTCCGGCTTTCCAAAGACCTCCAGGGCGCTTTCGTACTCCCAGGCTTCCCTCCGGGCAGGGATCTTTTCCTTATCGAGAAAAACCACCATCTCATAGCCGGAAGGCCAGTCTCCCTGAAGAATATAGACATTTTCCTCTTTCAGGCTGAACCGGGCCCGCCTGACTTCCCATTCCAGTACTTTCATTTCTCTGCTTCCTCTCCGTGTGAGAACAGCTTCTTCCATTCCACCGGGACTTCCTTCTCCCTGCGAAGCTCGCACTCGCCATTCATCAGGGAGAGATTTGGACTATAGTAGGGATCACCCTGATCCAGAAAAGTCTTCCATCGCCGCCGGAACCGGAGAATCTCCTCTTTGAAGCGCTCCTTTTTCTCCGGGGTGTTCTCATAGCCTCTGGACTTGGACTCATAGTGATAGAGCTCCACGTTCGGGTCCTGGACGATAAGCTTTCCGGCCTCGCGAATCCGAAGGCAGAGATCCACATCGTTTAAGGAAACCACGAAGGACTCGTCAAAACCGCCGATCGCATCAAAGACAGACTTCTTCACCAGCATGCAGGCCGCCGTCACGGCGCTGATATCCTGCACGGCCTTAAGGCGTCCAAAATAGCCTGCATCCTGACTTGTGTGGAAGTTCTGCACATGACCTGCAAAGTTGGCAATGCCCACCACCACACCGCAGTGCTGGACCAGACCGTCGGGATAATAGAGTTTCGCTCCCACGGCTCCCGTATCCCCCCGCTGGCAGAAGCCCACCATCTCACGGATCCAGAAGGGACTGATAACCTCTGTATCGTTGTTAAGAAGCAGGAGATACTCGCCCTTCGCGTGACGCGCGCCGAAATTGTTGATGGCCGAATAGTTAAAGCCGCCCTGATAATAGACCACATGGAGATTTTCATGCTCCATTTTCATTTTTTCATAGTAGGCGAAGGTCTCGGCCTTTTCACTGTTGTTTTCCACAATCACGATCTCAAAATTCAGATAATCCGTCTTTTCATAGATGGATTTAAGGCAGGTATCGAGGGTCTCCACCTGATCCTTGTTCGGAATCAGAATCGTCACCAGAGGCTCACCTTTGACTTTCAGGCGCATTTTATAGAGGATGAAAATGCCTGTGTACTCCACTTCCGCCTCATACCCCAGACGGGCGTAATGCTCAGTGAGGGCCTTTTTGCCGGCCTCGATGGCATAGTTCTTGCTGTCCTGATTGCCCGCTGTGGAGGTCTCGGAAGCCCTCCAGTGATAGAGAACCTTCGGGATATGGTGAATCCGGTCGGTCTTCTCGATGCAGCGAAGCAGGAAATCGTAATCCTGGGCTCCGTCACATTCCTTCCGAAGAAGGCCGGCTTCCTCAGCCAGACTTCTCCTCACCATAACCAGATGACAGATATAGTTGATAGACCGGAGAAAATCCGGGTTGAAGTCAGGTTTCATCCTGGGTGAGAAATAATGCTCTCCCTTTTCGTCACAGAGATCCTCATCCGTATAGATCAGATCCAGGCTCCGGTCTTCGTTCAGTGCCTTTACCATCTCATAGAGGGCATTGGGCTCCAGGAAATCATCATGGTCAGAGAACATCAGAAACTCGCCGGTGGCCATACGGATGGCAGCATTGGTATTCTCGGAAATACCCCCATTCACCTCCAGGCGTTTCAGGCGAATGCGTGGATCAGAACCGTATCTTCTCTCTACGAAAGCCGCGGTCTTTCCGTCGGTGCTTCCGTCCGCCAGACAAAGCTCAAAGTTTCCGTAGGTCTGGGCCGTGATCGAATCGATGAGTGCCTGCAAAAAGGGCTCCGGCGTATTATAGAGCGGCACCACAATACTGATGAGCGGCTGATAAACAAAAACTTCTTTTCTCTCCCGCTCCAGTTCTTTTTTGTCCGCCGCATGGAGACGGAACCATTTCTCGTATTCCATCGGGCGATCCTTCAGGGAACGAAGTTTCCCGGCAGTCTTGGAGACGAAGGCCTCCGTGCCGTGGGTTCTCCAGTAGCTTAAGCCTTTTCTCGCGTACTTTTCCACCTTATTTTTCAGGATCACCGGAGTCTTGAGGCTGATGGGATAGACGTTTTTCCCGTCTTTTCCGGCAAAGACCAGATAGACGGCATCCCCGGAAAGATCCGAAGCGTCCAGCGTAAAGCCGCAGTCTGCCGCCACCTCGCACTCTTCGTACATGCCAGCCACATCGGGTCTTGCGCTCCGGCTGATCCGACAGGGAATTTTCTTTTTCTCACGGTCAAAAAGTGCGATTTTCACCGGCCCTCTGGATACGGTCCAGCCGCTCAGATGGATTCTTCCGGTCTTCGCGTCGATGACCTCCTGATCGAGATAAAACTGCGGCGTCTTCTGCTTTCTCTTAAGCTCCCGCACCGGAATCCGGAACCAGACATTTTTCTGCCCGTTTTCCATGGCATAGACAGCGAGTTTATGGGCCTTCTCCCAGCCTTCCGGAAGCTCCATGGTGATCTTCTTTTTCTCACCCAGAAGACGGACGGCCTCCTCAGAGCGGCTCAGTTCCTCTTCCTTTTCCCCGCTCACAAGCTTCGCCGAAATCTGATGGCCGTCCAGACGGACCTCCATTTTTGCCCCGGCGGGCCAGTTTCCTTCTATAATATAGGTATTTTTTTCTCCGAGCAGGAACCGTTCCCGTTCCGCTCCCAGCACCTGTGCCAGCATCTTAAACCTCCTCCCCATTGGGGAACAGTTTTTCCCATTCCTCCGGGACCTCGTGTTCCTTTCTCAGGGTACATTCCCCGTTCAAAAGTGTCAGATTCGGGCTGTAGTAAGGGTCGCCCTGTTCGAGGAAAGCCTTCCAGCGTTTCCGGAAACGGATCACCTCGCCTTTAAAGCGTGCAAGCTTCTCCGGCGTGTTCTCGTAGCCTCTGGATTTGGACTCATAGTGGTAGAGCTCCACATTCGGATCCTGGACGATAAGTTTTCCGGTCTCCCGGATTCGAAGACAGAGATCCACATCGTTGAAGGCCACCTCGAAGCTCTCGTCAAAGCCGCCGATCTCCTCAAAAACCGATCGCTTCACCAGCATGCAGGCCGCCGTTACGGCGCTGATATCCTGCACGGCCCGAAGCCGTCCAAAGTAACCGTTGTCCCGTCTGGTCTTGAAGTTCTGCACATGGGCCGCATAATTCGCGATGCCAACCACAACGCCGCAGTGCTGTACCAATTCATCGGGATAGAAAAGCTTCGCTCCCACGGCTGCCGTGTCCTCCCGCTGACAGAAACCCAGCATCTCGCGGATCCAGAAGGGACTGATGACCTCCGTGTCATTGTTCAGGAAGAGAATGTACTCGCCCTTCGCACGGCGGACACCGAAATTGTTGATGGCCGAATAATTGAAGCCGCCATGATATGTCACCACCTGGAAGTTCTCATGCTCCCGCTTCATCTTCTCATAGAAGGCAAAGGTTTCCTCTTTCTCGCTGTTGTTCTCCACTACAACGATCTCATAGTTGGGATAGTCGGTCTTCTCATAGATGGAGTCCAGACAAGTAGCCAGAGTCTCGGCCTGATCCTTGTTGGGAATCAGAATCGTCACCAGCGGCTCACTCTTAAGCTTCAGGCGCATCTTATACATAATGAAGATTCCGGTATAGTCCACCTCCGCCTCATAGCCGAGTCTTGCATAGTGCTCGGTGAGGGCCAGCTTGCCTGCGTCGATCGCATAGGTCTTACTGTCCTGGTTGCCAGCGGTGGAAGTATCGGAGACTCTCCAGTGATAGAGCACCTTCGGGATATGGTGAACCCGGTCGGTTTTCTCGATGCAGCGAAGCAGGAAATCATAGTCCTGAGCCCCGTCACACTGCTTCCGAAGAAGGCCGACTTCTTCTGCGAGACTTTTTCTCACCATGACCAGATGGCAGATATAGTTGATGCTCCGGAGGAAATCCGGGTTGAAATCCGGCTTCATCCGGGGAGCAAAGAACCGCTCTCCCTTCTCATCGCAGAGATCCTCGTCGGTGTAAATGAGATCCAGATTCCGGTCTTCGTTCAGTGCCTTTACCATCTCATAGAGGGCATCGGGTTCCAAGAAATCGTCGTGGTCGGAGAACATCAGAAACTCACCGGTGGCCATCCGGATCGCTTCGTTGGTATTCTCGGAAATTCCGGCATTGACCTTAAGATGCTTCAGCTTAATCCTCGGATCATTGCCATAAAACTTCTTCACAAAGGCAGAGGGGCCTTTTTTCGTGCTGCCATCCGCCAGACAGAGTTCGAAATTCCGGTAGCTCTGCGACGTGATCGACTGGAGAAGCTTCCTTAAGAACTCCTGCGGCGTATTGTAGAGAGGAATCACGATGCTGATGAGGGGTTCATAATCAAAGTGCGTGTGTTTCTGCCGGTGAAGCTCCAGAGCAGAAGGCCGCTTCTTTTTGAGCCACATCATATACTGCTCTTCGTCGGTGAAAACACTGTCCTTCACCTGCTCCACGAGCCCGGTAATGCCTCTTTTCTTCAGGATTGCCCTGTTCTCAGCCAGCTTTCCGCGACCGATGGCCTTTTTAAGCCTTCCGACCTTTGATACGGAAAAATCAAATTTTTTCATCGAGATCTCGTAAGTTTTCTCAACGAGAGCATTTTTCATATGGAAGACCAGCTTTTTCCCCTCAAACTCCGATCTCGGATAGGAAAAGGCAAAACCGGCCTCGGTATTTTCCGGCACCACGCTCTCCAGTCCCGTATTTTCCGCCACATCAGGCCGAAAGGAACGCTTCAGGGCACCGGGCACCTCATTTCCGTTCTCGTCGGTGATCGAAAGGTTATTTTCCCCGGTGAGATCAAGAATCCAGCCCCGGATTGTGATCTTCCGGTCTTCCAGGCCGCAGAAGTCCACATAGTACTGGATGGAAGCGGCTTTCCAGCCCTCTTCCAGCTCCGAAGCATTCTTTTCCAGCAGGACTTTTTCCTCGGCTCCGGCTTTCAGAAGGATCTTTAAACCTTTTCCGACCTTTATGAAATTCTTCTCAAAATCGCCCAGCTTCACACGAAAGCCCAGTTCATCCGCCTGGGCCGCATAAGACGGATAGCGTTTTACCACATCCGGTCGCGGATAAAATTTCACCTCAGCCTTCACCGGCTCTCCCTTTTCATCCAGAACCAGGATCGCTGCGCTCTCTCCCTCCACAGCCTTCCAGCCCTGTACCGTCAGACTCCCTCCCGGAACCCACTGGTAACTTTCTGTGTCAACTACTACTTTCTGAATGCTCATCGATACTCCTTTAGCCCTTCTTATTTCTGATGCTGTTCTCTGTAGCCTCTGTATTTCTCATATGCTTTCCATACCTTCGTATGTTTCATCTCACTGATGGTATTCTCTGCCTGGCGAAGCTGCTCCCGAAGCTTCCTGATCTCTTCTCCCCGGGATGCGGAAAGCTCCGCCAGCTGACCAAGCTCTTTCTTCGCTCCTGTCTCCAGCGGATAAACCGCCAGCTCCACCCGAAGATTTTTCGCTCCTTCAGGAATCTCCGTCAGATAAAAGTTCGGATCATCCTCCCCGAAAAAGAGCCAGTTTCCCATCGAACTTCCCTTCGCCAGCGTCACAGGCGCCTGACCGGTCTGTCCGTCAAAAGCAAGCCACCGGAGCTCCGTCATGCAGGCACGGTAGCCCGGATCCAGCCGAAGACTCTTCACGCCCTCTGGCAGAAGAATCTCTTTTTCAATCTCCCAGCCCTCTCTGTGACTCATCTGAAAAAGTCTTGAATTCCCCTCGGAAAAACCATCTCCGCAGTCAAAATAAACCTGCAGCATCTCCTGTGGAAAGTAGTCCGTCACCCGAAGAGAACCGGCGCTGATATCCTGATAGAGATCCCGGATGGGCGTATGCCGACGGCAGACATATTTCTGGAAGGAGGTCTCCATGGCCTCGTAAGCCTTGCGCTCCTCACTGGTGATTCCCATTTTTTCATAGAGATCAAAGGATTTGAACTCTTCGCCCCGGTCTGCATGGTCCGTAAAGTAAAAAATGATCCGGTAGAGAATAAAATTCACCGGAATCGGAAAATCAAAGCTCCATTCATAGTCGATGGCGGTCCATTTTTCTCCGGTGAGAACGATATTTCCGCAGACCAGATCAATATTGGAAAACGGCGCGCAGACCGTCTCTTTCGGAAGCTCGTGTTCCCCGAACACCTCCCGGAAACCCTCTGTGATCTCAAAGCTCGCTCCTTTGTGCAGGGACTTTACAAATTCGAGATAGTCCAGAAGCTCCTCCGCGCAAGGCTCGATGCCCTGCTTCTTTTCCACAGATAAGAGATGTTCCTCCAGCGTCTCCCCCGTGAGATACTCCAGCTCCACGCCGCCGGGAATCAGGCTGCACACGTTATATGAGAGTTTCGTTCCCTCCAAAACTCTGGAAAACGCCTCGTACCAGTGGTAGATGGCCTCCACATGAAGTTTCCCTTCTGGGAATTCCGGAAGTTTCCGCACATAGCGGACGCCCTCCTCATCCTCCAGAATGTCCGTGCGGATGGCAAGACAGTGATTTCTCTCATTGGAATATTTGGAATAAATAATCTTCTTCATGACTCCTCCTTTCCCAGCAGCACCAGAAAGGAATTGGAAAACTCCGGAAACAGCCCGTTGTCGATGAGGGTATCGAAGACCTTTGACTCATCGAAAAGCAGAAGCCGTCTCTGGTCGTAGTTGCAGATATTTTCTTTGAGGTCCCCTTTTCTCGGAAGGTAAGCGTCCGAGTAGATGGAGAAGGGGAATTTGTAATCCGGGTAGGGATAGTAGAACTCCGGCCGGAAATTTCCTGCTTCATGGAAGAGCCGGATCAGCTCCGTTTTCGAAAAGGTGTGGACATCCTTCGTGTTGGGATAGCCTTCGAGTCCCTCGAAGAAACGGCCCACATGGTCCTCGGCACAGCCCGCCCAGTATTTTAAGCCCAGACGGTTCTCGATGGCAATGACGATCTTTCCGCCCGGAGCCAGATGGCGCTCCACCAGCTGAAGCATATAACTAAAGGGATTCTCGTTGTCCGTATAGCAGGCCGCATACTCGAAGACGCCGATGAAGGTGATGTAATCGTACTTCTCCGCCAGCGTCTTTTCCACCTCCTCAAAGGCTCCCAGAAGGATCGTCACATTATCGCAATCCTCATTCCGGTAAGCATTGACGAGGCTTCTCTGTCTGGAAAGCTCCACACAGGTTACGCTTCCGGCTTTCTTTGCCAACGCTCCGGTGATGGCTCCGCAGCCGGCTCCGATCTCCAGAACTTTATCCTCTTTCGTGATGGGCAGCCAGCTCACTATATTCCCACGGATATGGGAAAAATGGTACATCACCGGCCAGCTTTTTCTCTCAGCGATGACCTGATTGTACTCTTCAGGCGTATGACAGCTTTTCGCAATCTCCAGAAGTTCTTCTTCCACAGGACCATCACTGTACAGGTCGCTGCCTGAATAACAGGTGTCATCCAGAGTGATTTTTCCAATTTTCTCCCTCATAAAATTTCCCTTTCTTATTTTGTTACCTGCACCTCAATCCTGGAGTTCATATCGTAGAAGCCCACGGTGTCCTTCATGGATACCACGTTGACGCTGCAGGCGTCATAGAGACGGTGGAACACATGGAAATCTCCCTCCATATATCCGGTACAGCCAAAGGAAATGAGATAGCTTCCGCCCTGAAGATCCATCTTCTGGGTGAAAGAAACCTCCACCACCGTATCTTTTTTTGCCGGAACCTCGATCTTCTCGTACATCGTGTTGGTGCCTGTGATCTCCGTTCCTTTCATATCCTTGATCGTGAAAGCCACAATGGGCTCCTGAAGGTCTTTATGGAACTCAATCTTCATCTTGAAGGTACAGGTGGTTCCCTTCTCGATCGTGTTGGTCAGTTTTCCATCCTTATCCACGACGGCAAAATCGACAATCTCCGCCAGTTTTTCTCCGTACTCCAGGAGGTTGGGGTTCACCTGGATCTTGCTTCTCCACTCGCCTTCTCTGGCGATGTGTTTCTCCGGCTCCCCTTCCTGATGGACCAGGAAACGTTTGTAGAGGTCAACCATGGCTTTGGGGCTCCCCTCGTCCACCTTGACGCCTTGATTCAGGAGCACGACGCGGTCGCAGTATTTGCTGATGCTGCTGAGGTCATGGCTCACAAAGAGGATCGTCTTGCCCTGTTTTTTGAACTCCTCGAACTTATGATAGCATTTTGCCTGGAAAAAGACGTCTCCCACGGAAAGTGCCTCGTCTACAATCAGGATCTCCGGGTCGATATTGATCGCCACAGCGAAGGCCAGGCGGACAAACATACCGCTGGAGTAGGTTTTCACGGGCTGGTTGACGAAATCGCCGATATCTGCGAATCGCAAAATTTCCGGAAGACGCTTGTTAATTTCCTCCTCCGTGAAGCCCAGCATCGTACCGTTGAGGTAGACGTTTTCCACGCCAGTATACTCCATGTTGAAACCGGCTCCCAGCTCCAGAAGAGCGGAGATTCTGCCGTTCACCGTCACATTTCCCATCGTAGGCTGCAGCACGCCGGTGATGATCTTCAGCACCGTAGATTTTCCGGAACCGTTGGTTCCGATGATGCCCACGGTCTCTCCTCGGTGTACATCAAAGCTCACCTGATCCAGGGCTTTGTGTTCCCGGTATTTCTTTTCCTTTGTAAACCCAAGGGCCTCTTTTAAGCGGTCTGAGGGTTTGTTGTATAACCGGTAGATCTTACTCACATTATCTACGCGGATCGCAATGTTCTTATCCTTATCCAAAAATCCATCCTCCTGCTCTTCTTACAGTACATAACTGTTCAGTACCTTCTCAGTTATGTGCAAAAATCCAATGAAAATCGCCTTCGGCGATGGGATTTTTGCATGCTACCCTCGGGATTTTGGCATATTCATGCCAAAACACCTCGCGGGACAGTGACTGCTGAATAGATACTACAATACATCTGCAAAGTGGCCCTTCAGCCGGTTGAATACCCAGGTGCTGAAGACATAGCACACAATCAGAAACGCCCAGAAATACACGGTCAGAAGCTTATCCTCCCAGAACCAGCGCTGCTCGATAAAGGCATTCCGGTAGCCGTGAACGATGTAGTAGAACGGGTTCAGCTTCAGAATCCGCATGACCGTGCTTCCCCAGGAATAACCGTTCAGGAAGGAAAGGTCCCACATAACCGGAGTCATCCAGACGCCGATCTGCAGAAGAATGGAGACGATCTGTCCCATATCCCGGAAAAAGACGATGACAGAGCTCGTCGTATAGACGATGGCCAGGATCAGCAGGAAGAGGCAGATCATGTAGTAAAGGATCTCCAGATAATAAATATTCGGATAGTAGCCGTAGCAGGCAAACAGGATCATGGCGAAAGCCACGAAAAACAGATGGATAACCAGAGCTGAAAGAAGCTTTACCACCGGCAGGACACTGATGTCAAAGACCACTTTTTTTACCAGATAACTGTATTCCAGAAATGAGTTGGTTCCCGTGATCAGTCCCTCCTGGAAATACATCCATGGAACAATACCGGACACCAGGTAAAGGACGAAAGGCGTCCCGTCTCCCGAGGCAGCCCCTCCCCGCATGGCGATGCCAAACACGAAATAATAGACCAGAATCGTCACGATGGGCTGGATGAAGGCCCAGATCGTTCCAAAATAGGAGCCGGCAAAACGGCTCTTCAGGTCATTCTTTGCCATTTTTTTTACAAGCCGCCGGTTTCGATACAGGTCAGACGGCAAAGTACACAGATCTTTCAGCATATGATTCTCCTACTTATTTTTCTCCTGATATTCCTTGAAAGAACCCCAGTGCTGGTCTTTCTCGGAAATGGTCAGCTCCATGCCTTCCGGAATAGGCCACTGTACGTTGATGTCCGGATCTCTCCAGGAAAGTCCGCCCTCATCGTTGGGATGATAGAAATCGGTACATTTGTAAGCAAACTCCGCATGGTCGGAAAGCACCAGGAAACCATGGGCGAAATTCTTCGGGATGAAGAACTGCTTCTTGTTCTCAGCAGAAAGCAGCACACCAAACCATTTTCCATAGGTCTTGGAGCCTTTTCTCAAATCGACTGCCACATCATAAACCTCACCGGCCACCACGCGCACCAGCTTGTCCTGGGGATAGTTGATCTGGAAATGCAGGCCGCGGAGCACGCCTTTTTTGGATGCAGACTGGTTGTCCTGCACGAACTCCATGTCGATGCCTGCCTCCTTGTAATCGTTATAATTGTAGGTTTCCATAAAATAGCCTCTCTCATCCCCGAAAACGGTGGGGGTAATGACCTTCAGGCCCTCGATTTCACAAGTTTCCACTGTAATTTTTCCCATTTTTTTGTCCTCCTGACATTTTTACTTTTTATCCTTTAAACAATGAAAACCAGAAGGCCCCAGTCTCCTGGTTCCTTCTGGTCACTGAAGGCTTAAAGTCCCTCTGCTATCTCTACCAGATACTGGCCGTAAGCGGTCTTCATCAGCGGTTTTGCAAGCTCAAGAAGCTGTTCCTTATTGATAAAGCCTCTGCGATAGGCAATTTCCTCGATACAGGAGATGTAAAGGCCCTGCCGCTTCTGGAAGGCTGCCACAAAATCAGCCGCGTCCAGAAGAGAGTCATGATTTCCCGTATCCAGCCATGCAAGGCCTCTTCCCAGAGTCTCTACATGAAGTTTGCCCCTTCTGAGATATTCATTATTCACGCTGGTGATCTCGATCTCGCCTCTTGCGGAGGGTTTTACATTTTTCGCAATCTCTACCACATCATTGTCATAGAAATAAAGGCCCGGCACCGCATAGTTGGACTTCGGATGCTCCGGTTTCTCCTCGATGGAAAGGGCCTTGCCGTTCTCGTCAAATTCTACCACGCCGTACTCTCTCGGGTCTCTCACATAGTAGCCGAAGATGGTCGCGCCGTCTTCTCTGGCTGCCACTCTCTGAAGCACCTTGGAAAAGCTCTGTCCGTAGAAAATGTTGTCACCCAGGATCAGCGCCACGTTATCGTCTCCGATGAATTTCTCACCGATGATGAAAGCGTCTGCCAGTCCTCTGGGACTCTCCTGAACTGCATAGGAAATATCAATTCCCAGCTGTTTTCCGTCGCCTAAGAGTTCCTCGAATACCGGAAGGTCTCTCGGGGTGGAAATAATCAGGATTTCTCTGATGCCGGAAAGCATCAGAATGGAAAGCGGATAGTAGATCATTGGTTTGTCATAAACCGGCATGATCTGTTTGGAAATGGCCTTGGTCAGCGGATACAGACGGGTTCCGGAGCCTCCGGCTAAGATAATACCTTTCATAAGTAATTACTCCTTTTATCTATGGCTGTACATGTCCTCATAGTATTTCTGATAATCGCCGCTGGTGATGCGATCCATCCAGTCCTCATGCTCGAAATACCATTTGATCGTCTTCCTGATGCCTTCTGCGAAGCAGGTCTCGGGATACCAGCCCACCTCAGCCTTGATCTTGTCCGGTGCGATGGCATAACGGCGGTCATGGCCCTTACGGTCCTCCACATAGGTGATGAGGTCCTCGCTCACAAGCGCTTTTCTCGGATCTCCCTCCGGAAGCATCTCCTGCAGAGTATCCAGAATGATGTGAATGATCTCGATGTTCTGTTTCTCATTGTGTCCGCCGATGTTGTAGGTCTCGAAGAGACGGCCTTTCTCCTGTACCATATCGATTCCCTTGGCGTGATCCTCTACATAAAGCCAGTCGCGGACGTTCTTGCCATCGCCGTATACCGGCAGTTTCTTGCCGTGCAGGGCATTGTTGATGATAAGCGGGATCAGCTTCTCCGGAAACTGATAGGGGCCGTAGTTGTTGCTGCAGTTGGTGATATTGGCCGGGAAATGGTAGGTATCCATATAAGCCTTCACCAGCATGTCAGAAGAAGCCTTACTTGCGGAGTAGGGGCTGTGGGGCGCATAGGGAGTGGTCTCGTAGAAATAGCCGCCGTCCTCGGTGAGGGAACCGTACACCTCATCGGTGGAAACGTGAAGGAATTTCTTACCCTCCTTGAAGGTGCCATCCGGCAGCTCCCAGGCGTTTTTTGCAGCGTTCAGCATATTCAGTGTTCCCAGAACGTTTGTCTTAACAAAAACATCCGGATTCTTGATGCTGCGGTCCACATGGCTCTCAGCAGCGAAATGAACCACACGGTCGATGTCATTCTCCTCAAAGATCTGGATCATCCTCTCTCCGTCGCAGATATCGGCTTTGATAAAGGTGTAATTCTCTTTATCCTCGATATCTTTCAGATTCTCCAGATTGCCCGCGTAGGTCAGGCAGTCCACGTTGATGATGTGAATAGTGTCGCCGTATTTCTTGAACATATAATGGATATAGTTAGACCCGATAAAGCCGGCGCCACCGGTAACCAGATAAGTTTTCATTTTTTTCCTCCTGTTTTTTCTGCATTTGTGCAGACTTTTGGATTATTATATCAAATTTCTGTCCGTACAGCAAGCCCCCATGGAGCTGTTTTTCCGATTTTATTCATTTTTTCATCTTTGGTTTACAGTTTTCAGCAAATATGGTAAACTAAATATATCTATGTCAAGGAGGAAGAGAAAATGAAGAAAGGCAGAAAGTTTTATGCTTCCCTGCTTCTTTTTACCGCTGCCCTCTGCCCCTTATCCGGCAATCCGGATTTCGGCACGGGCCCGGCAAAAGCAGCAGAAGCCACAGTTTCCGTTCCCCGAAAACTCCTGGCCACGGTAAAATCAGGCTATGTCAAGCTTAACTGGACGAAAACAGCCGGGGCAGACCACTATTTTATCTACCGGAAAGCCGGCTCCTACAAAAAGCTCGCCACCGTCAAAGGGACTGTGACTTCCTGGATCGACCGTACGGCTCCCGGCGGAGGGAAATTCACCTATGCCGTTTCCGCTGTAAAAAACGGAAAAGTAAGCAAACGTAAGACCGTAACCAAAACCCTCGCCTCCCGGCCCGCTCAGCCGAAGCTCAGTGCCCTTACCTATTCTAATAATGCACTGAAGCTCACCTGGCAGAAGTCGGCCAATGCCACCGGCTATCTCATTTACCGGAAAGTCAGCGGAGGCAAGTTCGTACAGGTGACAAAGACACCTCTGGATGCCTCTGTCCTTTCCTATACGGATTACACCGTCCAGAAAAATAAAACCTACAGCTACACAGTTCAGGCTGTGGCCGCCGGTGTCCGCAGCACCTACAGCAAGACCGGCCTTACCCGGACCTGTTCGGAGTACCGTTCCATCGAAAATACCGCTTCCTCTTATTCCATCGAGGCAGATGTAAAGCTTGCCGGAACCGGCAGCGGCTATCATGCCAAACTCGTGGCCTGCACAGCGACCTCTGCCATCAGCTTCGGCATCCAGTACGATAAGTACGGCATCCCTCCCTATACGGACAAGACGGCTTTCATCGTAGAAAATGTCAAATCCAACAATCCTGGCGATCAGGACTATTCCCGTACCCGCTTTGCAGCCCGCAACAAGACCTATCATCTGATGCTCACCATCCGTAAAAATGGCCGGTGCGAATTCTATGTGGATGGTGTCCGTGTTGGCTATGCCATAAACAAAAACCTGGCCAACCAGAACGACATTGCTCTTCGCATCGAAGGCTCTGCCCGTTTAAACGGAGACAGTGTCAACGCCTCATTCAGCAACATCCGGATCAAAAAGAACGGAGAATATGACGCGGAACGGAGCTGGAACACCTATGATTTCACTACAAATACGGGAATCAAGGCAAATACCAGCCGTTTTGAAACCGCCCGCGCCGTCACCATCAAAGGAAAGGTCAATGGACTGACCAAAGATCAGGATTGGGACAGCGCCTATGACAAAGTTTCCGGCATCATTCAGTTCTGGTAAAAAGTTCCGTATTTCACGGCTTTTTTATACACAGCGGAAAGCATTTTCTGCCAAACTATTCACCAAAGGAGATTTATTTTATGAAAGATACTGCATTAGTCGTCATGGCAGCCGGTATCGGCAGCCGTTTCGGAGGAGGCATCAAACAGCTGGCCCCAGTGGGTCCCAATGGGGAAATCATTATGGATTACTCGATCCATGATGCGCTGAAAGCCGGTTTTAACAAGATCGTCTTCATCATCCGCAAGGATATCGAGGAAGAGTTCCGCACCGTCATCGGAAACCGCATGGAGAAGATGGCTGACGTTTCCTATGTATTCCAGGATATGTACGATCTGCCGGAAGGCTTCACCTGCCCGGAAGACCGCAAGAAACCCTGGGGAACCGGTCAGGCCGTTCTCGCCTGCCGCAAGACCTTAAATATTCCCTTTGCCGTCATCAATGCCGATGACTACTATGGAAAAGAAGGCCTGAAAAAAATCCACGAGTTCCTCGTTTCCGAACAGCCGAAAGACGGCAAAGCTCACTACTGCATGGCGGGCTTCATCCTTGGAAATACCTTAAGTGAAAACGGTTCCGTCACCCGCGGCATCTGCAAGGCCAACGAAAACGGCCATCTGACCCACGTCGTTGAGACCCACGATATCTGCAAGACCGCAGAGGGCGCAGGCGTTCCCGACGGAAAAGGCGGCCTTACCCCGGTAGATGTGCATAGCCTCGTTTCCATGAATATGTGGGGATTCACACCGGATATTCTGGACATTCTGGCCAAAGGCTTCCCGGAATTTTTAAGCCAGATCAAGCCCGGCGATATCAAAGCCGAGTATCTTCTGCCCACGATCGTCGATCAGCTGATCCAGAGCGGCCAGGCCGATGTGACCGTCCTGCCCACCCACGACAAATGGTTTGGCGTGACCTACAAAGAAGACAAAGACTTCGTGATCCAGTCTTTCAAGGAACTCATCGAAGCCGGCGTTTACCCCGAAAATCTTTATAACTGACAGAAAAGAGCTGACAGACCCATGAGAAAACCATCTCTCTATTTACGAAATGTTGTCAGCGCGCTGATTCTGGCCGGTGCCTGCCTTATGGCAGGCACTTCCGTTTCTGCCGCTGATATTCCTTCCGCTCTGCCATCGGCGGGGCTTCCCTCTCTTCCGGACTACGGATCGACTGACACCTACTCCCGTTCCTACGGGACGCTTCCGGAAAGCTATGATTCCCGAAAACTCGGACTGATCACTCCCGTCCGCAACCAGAATCCCTGGGGAACCTGCTGGGCCTTCGGCGCTCTCAGTGCCGGAGAAGCCAGCCTCATCAAAAAAGGACTGGCAGACACCTCTGTGGACCTCTCCGAGCTTCACCTGTCTTACTTTTTCTTCAATTCCCCCACAGATCCTCTGGGAAATACAGCAAAAGACACGGTAAGTCTCCCCACCACCGCTTCCAACTACCTGGAATCCGGTGGAAACAACCTCTTCACGATGTTTGAGCTGGCCAGCTGGACCGGAGCCGCCCCAGAAGCTCTGGCTCCCTACGAAAATTCTTCCAGCATTCCCTCCTTAAACAGCGCCCTGGCCTATGAAGACACCGCTCATCTTCAGAATGCCCGCTTTGTGAGCACAGCGGATCTTGACAATGTGAAAAAGCTCATCATGGAATACGGCGCTGTCTCCTCCGCTTTTTACTACGACAGCCGTTATCTCTCTGACAGCAGCGGTTATTATTACCCCAGAGTTGCCTCCTACAACAACCACATCGTCACTCTAGTGGGCTGGGATGACAACTATGCCGCCTACCACTTCAAAGAGGGCAGCCGTCCTTCCTCTCCCGGGGCCTGGATTGCAAAAAACAGCCACGGTATCAGCTTCGGCGACGGCGGATATTTCTATATCTCCTACGAGGACAAGACGCTGAATAACCGGAAAGACGCCCTCTCCTATGCCTTTGATCTGGAGAAAGCCGACAACTATGACCACAACTATCAGTACGATGGTTCCTTCGGCGCTTCCACCCTGGATCTGGACAATGGAGAATGTCTCGCCAACATTTTCACCGTCAGCGGAAATCCCGGCGGCAGAGAACAGCTCAAGGCCGTCTCTTTCGCTCTTTATACTCCGGACGTCTACTACAGCATCCAGGTGTACAAAAATCCGGACCCAGGCGAACCGGAAAGCGGAACCGCCATGTTTTCTTCCAAGCAATATGGCCGCACCACCTACAGCGGCTATTACACGATTCCACTGAAAACCCAGCCTGTCTTCAAGGAAGGAGATACTTTCTCCGTAGTCCTCACCTTCCGTGGAAAAAATCAGACCAGCGTGGACACCTTTGTGGACTATACCTCCAACACAGCCGGCATCCAGTTCCATTCCTCCGCCACCGCAGGGCAGAGCTTTTATAAAAGCAGCGGAACCTGGAAAGATATGACCAGCATCGGCAATAAGAGCGCTGTGGCCCGTATCAAGGCCTTTACTAAAAACACAGCCGCTGCCGTCACTCCCGGAACTGGTTCTGCTTCCAGCTCAACGGTCAGCCTTTCCACACCAAGAATCAAAAGTTACCTCTGCCATGGTTATAACAGCGTTTCTCTTTCCTGGACAGCAGTCAGCGGAGCCACCGGCTATAAGGTCTACCGGAGCACCTCCCTCAATGGCACTTATACACGGATTCTCACCACGAAACGCACCAGTTTTACCGATACCAAGAGAATAACCGGCGTCAACTATTACTACCGGATCCGGGCCTATAAGACCTCTGGAAGTACCACCCTCCACAGCGGCTACTCCAGCACCGTCCGCGTCCGTGTGATCCCGGCAACACCTTCCATTCAGAATGTGCGCCTGGCAAACGGCAACCGAAATCTCCTACTGACCTGGAATGCCGTCAGCGGAGCTACCGGCTACTCCATTTACCGCAGCACCAGCAAAAACGGTACTTACCAGAGAATCAAAATTATCACCTCCGGCCGTACCCTTTCCTATCTCACCAACCTTCCCAAAGAGGGAACCTCATACTACTATAAAGTACAGGCTTACCGCCTCGTCAACAGCAAATACGTCTGCGGTTATTCCTCTTCCCCGAAAGGCTATTACCGGAAGAAAAACTAATTTCATAAAAAAAGACGTCTCACCCTCATCCGAATGATGAAAGTGAGACGTCTTTTTTAATTGTCTTTTTTCCTGCCGCTGATCTTTCTCGCGATAAAATACCGCGGTCTTCCCTTGACTTCCTCGTAAATCTTCGCAATATAAATTCCGATGACGCCAAGGCTCAGCATGATGAGGCTGCCTATAATCAGAAGAAGCAGAATCACCGTCGTGAAGCCCTCCAGCGCATGGCCGCAGAAATATTTTACCAGGGACTGGATTCCCAGCACCACCGCCAGCAAAAGGGTCAGCACACCGGCCACCGTGATCATCTGCAGCGGCGCGGAGGAAAAGCCTACGATATTCCGCACGGCATATTTGATCAGAGACCAGGTGGACCACTTGGATTCTCCCTCAGTTCTCTCCTGAACGTCAAATTCCACACTGGTTGTCCGATACCCAACCCAGGAAGAAAGTGCCCGGAAAAAGGCATTTCTCTCCGGCATGGAAAGCAAAGCCTCCACGGCCTTCCGGTCCATCAGCTTGAAATCCGAAGCCCGGGACATATCGATCTGAACCGCCTTGCTCATAATTTTATAGAACATTCCGGCACTGGCCCTGTGAAGAATGCTTTCCTTTCCACGGCTTCTCTTCACGCCCTCTATCACTTCATAACCCTGTTCCCAGAGACGGTACATCTCCACCAGAGTCTCTGGCGGATGCTGCAGGTCACAGTCCATAACGGCGATACAGTCGCCCTCCGCATTGGCAAGGCCCGCAAAAATCGCTGATTCCTTGCCAAAATTTCTTGAAAAACGAATGCCCGTCACATGGCTGTTTTTCTCCGCCGCTTTCTCGATCATTTCCCAGGTCTGATCCTTGGAGCCGTCATTTACGAAGACCAGCTCAAAAGGAATTTTTTCTCTTTCCATAATCCCGCTCACAACTTCCGTTGTCTTTAAAATCATTTTCTCTTCATTATAAGCGGGGATTACAATTGATAACATCTCTGTCGTCCTCTCTAAAACTCAATCTCTTTCAGATAACGGCCCAGCGCATCCTGCCAGGTCGGGAGGGGTGTAAAGCCGTTCTCCACCAGTTTGCTCTTGTCCAGTCTGGAGTTAAACGGGCGTTTTGCCTTGGAAGCTCCGTACTCCGCTGTTGTCACCGGCTTTACCTCTACCTTTGCATACTCCGTATGCCCCTGCTCGATGGCCTGACGGAAGATTTCCTTCGTGAAATCATACCAGCTGATGTAGCCGCCCTCGTTGGTCGCATGATAATAACCATATTTCTCGGTCTCGATCATATCCACCAGCAGTCTTGCCAGATCGTAGGTATAAGTCGGAGTTCCGATCTGGTCGCAGACAACGGTCAGCTTATCATGAGTCTTGCCCAGATTCAGCATCGTCTTGATGAAGTTCTTTCCATTCACGCCAAATACCCAGGCGATCCGGACAATGAAATATTTCTCCAGATTCTCAGAGACAGCCAGTTCTCCGCCAAGCTTCGTCTCGCCATAGACATTCAGCGGCTTGTAGGTCTTGCAGTCCGGCTGCCAGGGCTCCGTTCCCATTCCGTCAAAGACGTAATCGGTGGAAAGATAGACCATCTTGCAGTCCAGCTTCTTACATGCAAGGGCGATGTTCTCGGTTCCGGTCACATTGACCTTGCGGACCTTCTCCACCTTGTCGTCATCCTCCGCCAGATCCACAGCCGTCCAGGCTGCACAGTGTACCACCACGTCCGGCTTAATCTCCGTCAGCACCTTCTCCACAGCCTCTTTGTCTGTGATATCCAGCTGCACATACGGCATCTTCGTCACAGCGCTGCCGTCTGCAGCTCCGCTGTACTCCGGAGCGATATCGGAACCAACACCCTCGTACCCTCTCTTTGCCAGTTCATTCATCACATCATGGCCCAGCTGTCCGCCGACGCCTGTCACAAAAATCTTCATAAAATCTATTCTCCTTTGTTATATTTTCTAATTTTCAGCAAGATCCACATCTTTCTCTGTTAATTGCTTTTCTGCAATCTTCAAATTACCCTGAAATTCTTTTTCTAACTTTTTTCTTAAGTTTACATACGAAGGGCTGGCTTTTAAATTAGGAGTTGACGATGTAACTACAACTCTCCCATAAACATGCGCTGTTGTTTTAAAAAAATCTTTAAACTGTTCCAAAGTTCCATTTATCTGTTTTAAAGAATGTGCAACATCTACCCCTTTTAGTTCCACCAATACTGCATCTCTTGCTGCAGCATTTAAAACAAACAGATAATCACACTTACAAAGGCCTGCATCGACTGATTTATCCAAAGAAATAATTCCGCCATCCATTTTATACAAAATCACATGATTTTTGTTTGTATTTTCAAGAATGTACTTCTTTTTTCTCTCCTCACATTTCACATTTGACCTTTTATCAGAAGATGCTATACAGTTTTTGATGTTATTGACACAAGTTTTTACTTTTTCTCCATTTATCTGGCTCTCAACACATTCTGTTAAATGTCCACATTTCATCCTTCCATCTCCATAAGCTCTTCTAATTCTTGATTTGTAAGCGAAGAAACTTCATCAATATAATCTGTATCTATCATGTGACTTTCCGCATCCATCAAACTTATCGGAGAATCCGACTCACCGGTGAGTTTAAAAGCTGCAAATTTTTCAAAAGAGAGTCTTAAGCTTTTGGGAATAACCGTTCCGTTTTTTCCTTTAAAACGAGTCTCTATCTTATCCGAATACAGTAAAATATTTAATGAAGTCAAAATATATGGGCTATGGGTTGTAATAATTACGCTGCTTCCAGTCGAATTTGACATCAGTGCCAATAAATCAACGACTTTTTTCTGTGCCAGTGGAAACAAGTGTGCTTCTGGTTCCTCTACTATAAAAAAGCATTTTCTCTTTTCTAATATAAAGATAAATGAAAGCATTAAAATCCATAATACTTCCTGCTGTCCAGAAGAACTATACATAAGTTTTACCCAATGATGCTCATCAAAGTAAACTTTTTCGCCATCTGTCTCACTGGTATAATCCGCTTTAAAAATTTCATGAATCAACTCATATGCCATATCCAGAGAGCTGTTATTGATCTGCCCGCTGACTGTTTTTGTATATTCTTTCACAATATCAGGAATTTTACTGCCAAACCGACTTTTTGTATTTCTGATCAAAGTTATAAATTCCTGCATAGTCAGATCCATATCTGCAATAGAAAAGTCATGCAGCTGCTCTGACATCATCGCTAAAAGGCTCCTGCCTGCCGGAACATAAACAATATCCCGATCATTCTCAAACAATTTTTCAAGCCTTGCGTTTATCTGTTTCTTTAACATAGCCAGTGCCGTCATACTGTCTAAAACAGAACTTATTTCCTTGCTTTTCAAATCAACCAGATACATTTTCGCTGATTCGTCAATAAGACCCTGTATACTTTTTTTCAGGAAATCATCAAACAGGAAACGAACATAGCCGTCCCTATTTAATTGTATCACTACTTTTTTATCATTAAATACATATGTGATTTTAAATCGCGGCATATGAGTTGTTTTTCCAAAGCATCCCATAAACTGCCTGGTCAAATATTTTAAATAAATACTATAATATTCATTTTCGTGATTATAAGTAAACTGATTTGCATCCATCAAAAAATCCAGGGTGTAATCTCTGATTTTCTGACAAAAATAGACCACTTTACATATGGTACTTTTTCCTGATGCCTGCGCTCCTATAAAAAGCTGCATCTGCTTTTCCAAAGAAACCTTTGCTTCCTTTACAGGCCCAAAATTTTCTATATGGATTTCATTCATGACATATCACCATCTTTCTAAATCTAAGAAATGCCTAGAATCTTTTCTATTTTACTATACATGCAATCTTTACGCAAGCACAAGCCTCTTCTCCGCCTCAAACCTTCTACTCTATATCTGACACCAGGTTTGTCTTATCAAAAATATTATTGTACTGAAGAATCTCATACTCATTCAATGCTTCCGAACACTCAGTTGGCAAGTCTCCATCCAATGAATACCAATTTCCGTTCGAATCACAAATAGCACCCTGGCCAATAATCGGAACTGTTCCTTTTAATGCTAGCAGGCTTTCCTGATAGGCTGACATTTTCAAACCAGCCTGTTCTAAGATATAGCTTCCAAGATAATTGGAACTCATATCCTCCACTTTTCGCTCAGTTGCATAGTTTGTCCAGATAATATACGGTGTCATATACCTTTTCTGCAATTCCTGCATATCCAGATCTGATAACTCTTTCCCGAAAAGGTCTTCATAAAATTCAGTCTCGATTGCTGGTAAGTGATCGCCAAACATCACAATCATCGTTTTTTCATCATGGTCTTTAAAATAATCCACAAGTTTTTCAAAAGCCTGATCCGTTACATTGACTTCTGACAAATAGGTTTCTGCCAATGGATAACTCTTCTGATAATTGAGTTTTACTGTGCTGACAAAATCACCAGGGGTAGACTCATCATAACCTCCATGATTCCGCATGGTCACACAGAACGTAAATAATTTTCCCTCCCTTCTCTTTGTCCGCATATATCTCGACAAGCATGTTTCAGAAACTAAGTTGTTAATGTCAGACAACTGTCAGTCTATTTTTCGACTATTATTATCTAATATCAAATAAGGAAAAACCAAACAAACTGGAAGTAAACATATAAATGATAATCCATATCTAGGCCAATAAGTAATTGGAGTTGCAATAAGCAACGTTAAAATATTACCTATACACGGTACAAAAATTAGCACATACTTCATTTTTCCCTTTACTGCTGCTAAAAGAATCATAAAAAGAGCAATCCATAAGCACAACGCCACTGCTGGCATTGGCGTATATATTGAAAAATATTTTTTTAGTAGCATGTCCACTGCATTGTTTTTTCCAAGTAAACTCCCTATTTTAATATTGTATGGTTCTTCTAATGATCCTTCTTTCGGCATTCCCATTGCAATATTATTAGGATCATTATTTAATTCCCAAAAACTTAGTCCCCAAAAACCACAAGTATTTAATTCCCAAGCCTCTAAATATAATTTAGGATTTTTCACAAGTAACGACAACCATACTTTTATAAATTCACTTTGATGTGTATTAAAAAACTCTGTATTAAAATCACTGCTCCATTTAAAATGATCTACAAGTCCTGGGCTATAATTATCTTTATATTTCTCTAATGGCATAAGCTGATTCAAAAATTCTTTTTCATCCTCTGTCATGCTACCATTATAAACAACTGTTCTTGCCACCTGTTGAACAGGTATTCCATAAGATTCAATCGGATCTCCGGTAATTCCTAATATTTTATAACCAGGTCCCTGTACCAACCAAGTAAATAAAATACAAATAACGCTGCTAATTAAGACTTTTTTACATTTCCCCCACTCTAAGTACTTAACAAGAATCCAGAAAGCAATTATTGACACTGAAAATATCATGATATAAATTCCATTATTTCTTGAAAAGCCAATTCCTAACACACAGAAAATACATTGTAAAATATAATTTTTCTCTGTTGCAACTTCCCCCTTTGACCATATCAAATCGAATAATTTTAAGCTATAAAAATAAATTAGCACAGAAAAAACAGGATCTTTCCACATACTAATTGCGTGCTGTGCCCAAAAACGCGGAAACGCAAAAAACATTAATACAATTCCACAAATTACTTTAGATATATTTTTATTTCTTAACCAGCAGATACTATATGAAAAAATCCATGACATTAACAACATCTGAACAAGTGAATACAAGACACACGCAAAGGTATTGTTTCCAGTAAAAGAACTTAAAAGCAAACACCCTTTTATAAAAAGTTTTAATTATCACACCTTTTCCTTCCTTTATTATTATTGGTATTTGTCAAATTTTCCTCTGTTTTTTTCAATCGTTCCAAAGCAATTTCTTGTGTTAACTCTTTTACTCTCGTCTCTAAACTTGATAATTCCACTGTCATTAAAAAAACCTTTACCAGCAGAATAAATATTATAAATGCAAATACTAAATTTGCCGGAGAATATACTCCTAAAATTTTTGAGGCGATATCAAATATCTTAGGATATATTGCCATAATAATAAGAGCAACAGAAAAGATAACCCAAAAAATTGCGTATTCGATCTGCATTTTAAATTTCTTTATTTTTTTCAGCATAGAATATGTACTGACTAACGCCATAAAAATAAGCAACACTCTTAATGCTAATGACATTTCTTTTCCTCCTTACCTTTTGGGTCGCTCTCTGAAATTTTGCATAATTAATATTGATATCATCATTCGGAGCATATATATGATCGACTTTGTTACATTTAAATAACTTTCTCCCGTTTCTCTTTCATTCATGCTAACCTGAACTTCGGATACTTTGCAACCTTTTTTAATAAGAAAAGAAATCGTATCCGGTTCCGGTCCATAGTTTATATTATTGGCAAACTCTTTTAAAACGCTTCTGCCAAACAAACGCATTCCTGAGGTTGGATCCGTTATTCTTTTACCTGTCGTAACTTTTATTCCCCAACTGATTAAACGATTTCCAATCATGCGTGCCGTAAAAGGCTTTTTTTCGGTAACGAATCTTGAACCTATTACAATGTCATAGCCCTTTAAAATTTCTTTGTACATTTTTTCGATGTATTCGGGTCTATGCTGTCCGTCTGCATCAAATTGAATTGCATAATCATAGTTGTTGTAATAAGCATATTTCATTCCCGTTTGAAAAGCTCCTGCCAGCCCCAAGTTAACCGGTAAATCAATAATATTATATCCGTTTTCATGACAAATTTCAGAGGTTCGATCTTTTGACCCATCGTTAACCACTACATAATCAAACTGAGAATAATTTTTTGTAATGTTATTTATAACATTTTCTATACATTCTTCCTCATTATACGCAGGGATAATCAATAACAACTTCATTTTTCTTCCTCCTTTTGTCCATTATCCATTTGACTTTTCTGCGTTTTTATAAACCTTGTTGATAATCTTAGCAATTTTTTCCGGCCAAAACTTCTTTAACATTTCTAAATCTTCAATCGTTCTCAAATTCATCCCTATGATTTCAGTCGTAGTAGATCCTTCATGAACTCTATGTCCCATAAGTTTTTTCCCTGTATAAACAAACTCACCACTCATTCGTGATAATCTTTCCCACGCTTCCCAATCAATATTACTTTTATATCCTACTCTAAAAACTTTTTCAGGTAAATTATCTTTCACATAGGTAACAGCAGGACAGCAGATCGGATTTCCCATTGACAAAATTAATCTTTTAATCAAAACAGTCTTCCTGAGAAATTTTATTTTCAACGGTAAAAGCATAATTTTTTTGATCATTAAATTCTTAGTACGACTTATTTTTTTACCATTTTTTATTTCATAATAGTCGCAAAAAAAGATTAGTGGATTATCAGCCCGTTCCAACAGTTCAACTGCCTTTTCTGCATATTCTCTATCATATATATCATCTTGATGCGCAATCGTCACATAAGGCGTATTAACTTTACTATAAGCATAGTTCCAGTCACTTGCTATATTAGATTTATGATCCGCTATATATAATTTGATAGCATATTTCTCAGCCAATTCTCTGATAAACAAATTATCTGTCGAAGTAGTTATTATCACCTTACTTTTTATCGATTGGTTTTTTATGGATTTAATACACTCTTCCAGATATTCACTTTCCTTATATGCGCATATTACAAATGTATGTTTTATCATAATCTTACCTTTTACTTAATCTTTAAATTTTACCAATCAGCATCAAAAACCTTATAACTAACTCAGAGCTTATATTTGGTCTCCATCTTTTGGGATAAAAAGCTTTTTTTATTGATTTTAACAATGAATATTTTTCTCCACAGAACCACGATGCAATCTCAATATCATGATCATTACATACCGGTGAATATATTCTGACAAATTCCTGTGCACACGACCGTATATCTGAATTTCCCGTAGATAAAGTTTTCCACAGCCACTTAAATTTACTTGAAAGTTTACTCGATGACATACTTATGTCTAATCGCCTGTGCAATGAAGCAATCCTTTTATCGTAATATGATTCCCCAAATTTTGTTATTAAAAGACATGCCCACCAATCATGTGAAGTCAAATTATTAATTTCACAATCCAACATAAGCCTCCGACATTCTCCATTTATAACAATTGAAAAACCCTGATATAAACAATCTGTCAAAGAACGCCGGAAATCAAATTTATACTTTGGAGCCGTGCAAATTCCTAACTCATTTTCCATATCAGCTGACATCAATTTATACGAGCTATGAAACAATAATGGCTTTGTTTGATCCTGTTTTTTCATCCATTCTACAGCCCATTTTATTTTATCTGGAAGCCAAACGTCATCTTGGTCAGAAAAAGCCCAATAAGAACCTGTTTCTGCCTTTTTTAAGAGGGTCAAAAAGCTTTTACCCCACTTTACATTATCACCTCGAAAAAGCACAATTTTTCCTGCCTTCTCATATTCCTTTAAAATATTACAAGTATTATCCGACGAGCCATCATCTCTAACATAGATTCTTATATTTGGATATGTTTGTCCTAAAATACTATCGATTTGATCTTTTATATATTTTTCTCCATTGTAGGTAGAAATCAAGACATTTACAAGTTCTTCCATAACTCAATTTTCCTCTGGCCATTCATTATTTTCTATTAACGCCTGTTTAACTGCTTCTAAATAGCCATATCCATTAATTTTATCTGGTTCAAGCATAGAACCTTCTGCCCATTCATTCCAAGCTGCCACAAAAATCATATCTTTATGGTAAACCTCTTTAGCCCGCCTGATTTGTTTTGAAAAATATTGATGAAATAATTCCGGACTTGCATTGTTTACCACCAGACCATGTTTTCCTTTTCGTGGTGTATTATCCCATCCAGTAAAGGCTCCCGGTATTCTCTTTTCATCCGTTGGCTTTCTATTGATAACACACTCCCACAATTTTCCATAATCCATTAGTTCCAGCTTCGTCACATCCATATTTATTTTCACTTTGAATGTTCTTTGCAGAAAAGATAAAAATTTGTAGCCATTTTTGCGGATGAACATCATCCATTTACTTCTATAATCATAAAAAGCATATGCAGGCTGATGTTCAACGCCAAAGTCAAAACGTGAATCATCTTTATGCTTCTTCATTCCAAAATAGTAATTTTGATATGCAAAGCTAATACCTTTCAAACCTTTCTCTACCGCTTTTTTTTGCCAATAATCAAGCATCTCATTTAAGTTTGAGACATCTTCCGGGTTAAAAATCAATAATAACGGCTTTCCTTCTACACAAATATACCTTTTATCTGAAAAAAAGGTATATAAATAGTCAAAATGTGCATCCCAGTCTTCTTTTCCACCATATGTCTGTGCTATCAGCATCGTGTTATTTCCACTCCAGGAATCAGTCCACGAATGGTTTGCCCAGGAGATACAATATCGAACATTTATATCTTTATTATCACGCAACAGTTCTAATGGTTTTTCCAGAAGTTTACGGCCCTGAATCCAATAGTGATAAATGCAAAAGCCATATATACCATACTTTTCAGCTAAATCAGCCTGCCACTTCAAGGTTTCTACATCTGTCAAGTCATAATAATTATCATTTAAAGGTTCCATTGGCTGCATATGTCCTTCATATAAAGGTTTTGCATTTTTTACATTTGTCCATTCTGTAAAGCCTTCTCCCCAGAATGCATTATTTTCAGGAATCTCGTGAAACTGTGGCAAATAAAACGGAATAACTTTCATTTATTGTTCCTCTCTCTCGTTATAATTTTTTAATTTTATTTCCTATAAATCCCGCACATAACAATATTTGTAATGCTAACGTCAAAATCAATACAATATTAACACCATCCATGCTATATTTTTTTATATAATATATTGATAATACAATACATCCGATAAGACTACAAGCATTAGATATAAGTAAACCTTTAAAATCTCTCAGTACTGTTAAGATAGAACAGGAAAACCAGACTAATGCTGTTAATATCGAACATATAATAACTGGAATTAACATATATGCATATGGTTCTATTTCTTTGCCAAAAATCAAGCACAATGCCCATTTTCCTAATACCTTAGCACCTCCCAAACTAAGTAGTGCAATAATTGTTATTGCTCCCAGACATTTAAATAATAATTTTGAAAATCTGTTTTTGCTTCTATTAGACAACTCCAGAGCAAACAATGACATAATTGGGCTAAATACATATGTAGCCATTACCTGTACTACTGTTGCCGGCATTGAAACTGAAGAATATATTCCCAAGATACTGCTTCCATAATATAATTCCAGGATATATCTGGGAATAGAAGTTATTGCTGTTGACATAAAAACGTACACAACAAGGGGGAAACATTCTTTTAATAGTTCTTCAACTTTCTTTTTATTTCTACCTGTCCAAATTTCATCTATTTTTCCGGCTTTTGGAACATCATATAACCCAATCACCAGATAAGATATTACTACCATAAGAAGAATACTTACTTCGAGTTTTTTCCAAATATATAGCGACACTACAAATGCAGTACAATTAAGTAACCCGCGTATAATAAATGATTTTCCAATAATATCCATACTCCATTTTTTCTGGTCTATTCCATGAAAAACATCTACCAGCGCTTCGTGAGCCTTAAAAATCATATATAAACAAATGACTATGATTGTTTTTAAATCATACCTGTTTATTACTGTAAAAATCAGACATCCTATTATTGCAACCAAACAGGTAACAAATCTTGAATCTATATATTGCCTATTTTCATATTTACCTGAAATATCTGAAACCTGATAATTTCTCATTCCATAAATTGCAATTCCGTAAAAGACATTTGCTATTGACATTGCCAAAGAATAAGTTCCAGCATCATCAAAACCAGATATTCTTACTATGAAAACACTTAACAACCACTGAGTAAGCATATAAATAAAACTGCCTGCCGAACTCCATAAGATATTATTTTTTACATTTATTTTTGTATCCATATAATCACCTACATATCCTTATCTGGTCAGTGTATTTTGAGTTATATCAATTATGACCAAACACTGAAGTACAACATTTAGGTACATTAAATTCAAATGCAAACGAATCTTTTTTTTCAAAAACAGTCTACTCAAAAGAACCATGATAAGCGGAATTAAAGGTAAAAAATACCTTCCTTGTATACCAGCAATCACTACATAATTTTCTGGTGTAAAAGATAACATCATGCTCAATGCAACCAATCCATATATTCCTGCACATACACCCAGCAGCAAAAAGATATGCCAACAAGACACTTTCTTAATTCCACAGCTTTCCTCAAAATCCGTCACACAACTCAATAAGAAAACAAGCAAGATACAAATAATAAGCATCTCATTCACATTAAAATCCCACCATCCTAATGTATATCCAAACATATCTTTTATATATTTAAAAGCATTCAACATAGTTGTATTGAAAAAAATCAGCAAAATTTTTATAGGATTTTTAAGTATCCCATTAACAGAATACGTTATTATTTGTTCAGAACTATATTCCACTGAATCTCCACTTATAGCAACGACAGTGGCTAAATTATACAATAAGCAAACCACGGCAGCACAAATAAGCATTCCGATACATAAAACACACCACTTTCTAGGTTCTTTTATTGTTTTATTAACACTTATTAATAACGGCAACAATGCAAACAAGCAATATACTGCTTTTTGTGGAATCAAAAATAACATTACAATAAACAATAGTATTATATTTCTTTTGGTTAATTTTCTTTTTTCCGTATATGCATACTCTAATACCATTGATAAAAAAAGCCAAGATAAGCCAATCAATACTGCATCATAAGAAAACGAAGCCCCTAAGCTTAAAGCCATCGGACTTAAACCAGCCACAAAAAGAGCTCCCCTCCCCCATGGAATAATTTTTATCGATAAATAAACTAATATTATGTACGCAAGCAAATTACAAAATTCACCAAATAAAATCAAATATATTGTTTTTAAATTTGCTAAGCGTGCAATTGTTATTCCTACTATTCCGGGTAAATATAATAAAGGAAACTTTGCCACTCCATCTGTTTCTACTTCTGTTAATTCTGTATTTCTTTCCTGCCTTTGTGCAAAATATATAAGTTTCTGATAATCAGCCACATCCGGCTGTTTATCGTATAAATTCTGCATAGATACATCTTCTGTTCTCATAAATATTTTATTTGCTTTTGTATCATCCTTAATTCCCAGCAGAACGTTGGAATAGTGATATGTGGAAACGCTGTGCACAATTGAATCTGGCGCACTATTAACTGGCATAATAATCATATATATAACACCAAAAAGTAGCGCAAATATTAGAAAAATATTTTCAGTTTTCCAATTAGCTTTTTGTAAAAAAACAATTGCCGCTATTATTAAAATAACTATTACAAAACATCCTAATGCAAAATACCATTTCAAAATTTCCTGATTATTATTTTTTGTAATAAGTTTAAAACTTAAGTCCCCTTCTTGCACTTCCCCATTAACGTCTAAGCCACCATTAGGATATTGATTATATTTAGATCCCAAAAAACAAGCTATATTATTTCGAGAATTTATGTAATCTATAATTATGCTATAATGATAATTTTTTCCTTCCATGTTATAGTTCGAAAAATCAATTCCTAATTCATTACCTGTTATAGTTGCCGTATTTACTTTTCCCTCATATACTACGTCGCTATTATCTTTATTTAAAATTGTAATTTTAACATTCTTATGCTGATTGCTACTAATAGACAACCTTACACCACTAAGCGGTTTATTACTGGTGAAGTCCTGAACGATACTTATCTCACAGCCTTTGTTATTTCCATATTCTTCACTTGTGTCTATATTAAAATCAAGTATTCTTTCTTTTTCTTCAACTTGTTTTTGTATATACAAAACATACGTTCCCACGAAAAACAAAAACACTAACACAAAACTTATTATTACTTTTATAAAGTTAGAACTTATCTTTCTCTTATGCATTGTGCTTATCCTTTTTACCACTGCCATAATTTCATATTTACTTTTCATTTTCTAATATTTTACTTATATACATTCTTGGATAAATAACATATTCATACGTTTCCTTATCCTGGTCAAAGACTGCAATTTTTTGGTTTCCTTTTATGATTCCTTTTATTTTTATTTTGTCTCCCACTTTGAATAATATTTCATTTTCTTTCTTATCATAGCTGCAATAATATAATTGATTTGTATTTTCTTTTCTGAGCATCATATTAACCTTATTATTATCATAATCAATATGCATGCGTACAATATCCGCCGATATTTCCTGGGTTTCTCCCAAATATTCATAAGGATAAGTACAAATTTCTTCATAATCAAAAGTCAATTGCTTATTATTCAATTTAGTATTTTTAAAATCCCCAGCGAACAACGTAATAATAGGCAAAGTATTTTCTAGTTCATAATCAATAATTTGATTTCCTTTTGCACCTGGCAAAAATGATTCATTAGATGCCAACAAAGATATATTGCTTATAGATTTTAAGTTAGTTTCCTTATATAATGATGATCTATATAAGCTTGAACATTCAAATATACTACACTCTTCTAAAAAGCCATAAAGCACTACTTCATCACCAACTCGAAAATTTGCAACCTGAGCCTGTATATTCATTGCTCCCACAGTATTTCCGTATTGGCAAATATAAATATTATTTTCTTCATCTCTAATTTTAATGTATTGTGTATTCCAATCTTCAAAAATATCCATGACTTTTCCTTCTATTTTTAAAGGTTCATCAACATATTTTTGCGGTCTTGATAAAATCAAATTGTACTTTTCTTTTGCATCTGCGGCCTTTAACTTCAACTCTTCTATAGGTTCGCTATCATAAAACCAGTCAATACCTTGAATTTTTCCTGCTGAATTATATTTTGAAATTTTACTTGCCGGCACACCTTTCTTACACCGAAAGGTTTCATATTCTCCATTTTTCTTTCTGCAAATTACCTTCCCTTCTGCCAGACCGTTTTTAAAATCAGCCTCCACAACTACCCCTGTTTCCAAATACTCAATTGTTCCTTTTCCTGATAATTTTCCTTTTTCCCAATTACCCGATACTTTTATTTTATTTTCATCAGTAGACGCAAAGCTCCCCTCACCATCTGCTAATGAATCATTCAACTCGCCCTCATATACTCCTACAGCAGAAATATTTAAAAAAGAAAACTCTGTTTTGATTTCTGTTTTCTCTTCAACTTTTTTATGACATCCTGCCAAAACAAATACCATACAAATTAAAGTAAACAGCAAACTTAACCTCTTTTTATTTTTTCGATTCATCTATAGCCTCCTGATTCATTTTTTACTTATGACAACTTAATTCCTTTACAATTGTGAGTCAAAATTCAATAGCACTATTGAATTTAATAATTCTAATCTATTTTTCTCAGTGTATCATAATTTACACTTTTCTACAATATAATCGGTTTTTAAATTACAATCATTTTAAGAAATATTCCCGCCATCATAAGCAGCGCCGGTATTCCCACCGCAAGTCTTCCGTACACATCCTGCCGGATATCGATGATACATCTTTTATTTCCCAGAATCAGCATCAGCGGAAGCAGAAGCGGATAATAGTATCTCGCCTGGACTCCGCTGATATGAGTAGCGCCTACCGGTGTATAGGAAAGATACAGCGCGCTCCAGATCAGCCCCAGGACCACAAAGAGGATGACTCCCAGAGAAAGCTTATATTTCTTTTCCATTACCAGGCAGTCTTCCTTTCTGGAAAGGAAGGTCATACCAAAGATCCAGGGAATCAGAATATAGCTCCACCTGGATGAGAGCTCCCTCATCCGTCCAAAGCAAGCCAGGCCGGCTGTGCCGGCAAAGTAGCTGCCAAACTCGCTGATGACTTCTTTACAAAACAGCTTGATATACTGCAAAGGATAAGCAAGAATGCTTCGAAGCTGCAGAACCACATCGGTATCTCCGCCTCTGGGATCTCCTGTCGTTCCGATCTCATTATTTGCATTCCAGATCAGTGTCGGAAGGACAAAGGTCATAAGAACCGCTATCAGCACTGCACTGACAAGCCCGAAGAACAGTCTTTTCTGTTTTTTATCCTTGAAGATTTCTCCCGGAACAAAATAGCACACTGCGATCATTGGAATATACACGGCTTTTGCCAAAGAACCAAAGCCAAAGATCAGAACACTTCCCAGAAGATAGCGGAAAGCCTTTTCGCTTTTTCCTTCCAGAATCACCTTCAGCCACAGAACCATTCCCAGCATCATGAACACATTCAGGGGCACATCATAGGTATAGGTCGTGGCAATATAAACCTGCGTCGGCACCATGGCCAACGCCGCAATCAGCTCTTTTTTCTTTGGCATCAGCCGGATTGCAAAAAACATTCCAACCACATACAAAAGAAGATTCATCAGTTTACCGAGCATAAACAGCCGGTTGAAAGAGAGATGAAACAGCCGCCCTACCCATATGCCGAAGGCCTGGAGAAGATAACCTGTATAAGCGCAGTTGACGCCAAGATTATACTCTGCCGTTCCCTCGTTGGAATGATATTTGTCGTTCAGATACTGGGTTAGCAGTTCTTTTTCTTCCGCTGTATTGTAGCAGTCCTTTGCCAGGCGCTCACACAGCAGCTCATAGGTATCGTTGGTTTTTACAGCCCCTCCGCCAAAGGAGAGCTGATAGGCCCTGTCAAAATGAATCTGCTCATCCCAGCCGTTCTCGATAACTCCCTGAGAAAAAATCGTAAAGCAGCCCAGAATCAGGATGGCTCCTGCCGTTGTCCAGTCCAAATGCTCCACAAACCACTGTTTCTTTGTAAAAATCACATAAAGGAAAAAAAGAACCATCATCAGAAACAGCAGCCGATATTTATTCAGCGCTGTGCTGCTGTAGAGACGAACGCTTACCAGCTCCGCTCCTTTTGGAATGGACAGGGTCAGAACCTTCACGTCTTTATCCAGATTTGTAAAACCGCTTCCCAGTTCCGGCCAGTAGGCATCCGTTATTTTTTCCAGTTTTTCTGCTTTAAACGCATTGTCATACCTGACATAAAAGGAATAATCTGTTTTTTCCGGGGTGTTTAAAATCACCTGCATTTTCTTTATGTAAGTTGGCTCTTTCAAAAGCAGACGAACCCTATAATACTTTTTTTCCACAGCTTCCAGTTCTTCCGGCACTTCGCCGCCCGGTTGATAAAGGATATCTGCTGTTTCCCCTTTTACAAACGTACGGTAATTAAATCCGATCAATTCGATTCCAAAAGCCAGCGCGATAATCAGAACAGCAGCCACTACTTCTTTCAGAATTTTTTTCAGAACATTCATATCCATTTACTTTCCCCCAAAAACCTTCCTGATCTTCCCCGGCAGCCACAACAGCGCATGCCCCAGGCGATAGGAATGGGAATTTCGGACTTCTTCCAGGCGTTTTTCCTGCTCTGCTTCCAGTTTTGCCGTTCTTTGGGCTTCTGCTTTTCTGCACTGTGATACAATGACTTCCCGGTGCGGAGAGAGCCCGGTTTTGTAATGGCGAAGCAGGGTCTCCATCATGACCTGACAGTCTTCGGAAGCTTCCATAAAGGTCAGGGTGCCTTCAAAAACCTGTTTCCAGGCAGCTGCATAATCAAAAGATGCAAACTGTTCCACCAGTTTTCTTGCGTCCTGGCCCATCTTTTTCCTGTATTCGTCATCTTTTAATAAAGAAATCACAGCCTTTGCTGCCCCTTCCACATCTCCCTCCGGCACTGTGATCAGCCCCTGATCGGTCTTATAGAGTTCCACATAGGGAAGGGCAAAGCAGACTGAGGGCAATCCGTACAGCCTGCTTTCAATATTCGTACAGGGGAAGCCTTCCACCCGGGAGGTACTGATGCAGACAGCAGCGCTCTGATAAAAGCGTTCCACATCTTTCTGAAAACCGCACAGCAGAATTTTTTCCTCCATATGAAGCTCTGCGATCCGATTTTTCAGCTGCCCGGTCAGGGCTTCGTCCCCTTTTCCGACAATCAGAAGCTCGGCCTTCGGAACTTCCTTTATGACTCTTGCCGCAATTTCCACGGCTGCGGCGGGATTCTTTTCTTCGGAAATTCTTCCCATCCAGAGCATGGAGAAACTGTCCAGGGAAGCCATCTTTTCCCGACCCACCGAAAGATCGACCGGGTTCGGCATATAGGTGACACGGATTCCCAGCCCCCGGTAAAACTCCACATCGGTTCTCGAGAGTGTCAGCAGGCAGTCGCAGAAGCGATACAGGAAGGGCATTTTTACAAAGGTCCTGTAGTAGCCTTCCATGGCAAATCGTGAAAAAACGCTGTGCGTACAGACAACAAAAGGAATCCTATGGCCTTTCAGCATCATAAGATCCCAGAATAACATATTTCCAAGATAAGCATGATAAACCATGAGGTCTATCTGCTCCTCCTCTATTATTTTCTCCAGCATTTCTGCTCTGGCCTCATAGTTTCCGCTTCTGATTCCTGCACAGTTCGGAAGCACCAGCCGCTTTACTCCTGCCGGAAGCTCATAATCCTCTTCACTGGGTTCTTCGTCTGTCAGAAGAACCACTTCATAACCCATAGAACACCAGAGCGGAATCAGCTGTGAGACCACTCGCTGTACCCCGCCATTGGAAAGCCGGTGATAATAGGTTGCAATTTTTTTCACCTGGCGGGCGTGAGCCTCTTTCAGCCCGGAATGTTCCAGCTGCTCCGCCAGTTCGTCTTCTTTTCCGTAATATTTCTTTTCAAGGAAGCAGACCACTTCCTTTAATCCATAAATCTGCGTTAAAAGATCATAGCCTGATCCTTTTTCTTTCTGATTCAGCTCTTTTTCCCAGGTATTTACAGCCGTCTCAAGCGTTTCGTTTTCCATATCGTTTTGAAATTTCAGCAGATCCATAAACTGTTCCTTTCAGGTACTTACCGTCTCAAAATCTTCTTTGCCACCCGTTTCAGGAAATACTTCCCGCTGGATATCTTTCGTCCCAGCCAGCTCCTAGCACGGTAGCTGAAGGGAAGGAGGACGCTGCCGCCTTTCTGCTCCAAGGCGTTTTTCAGCCAGGCAAGGGAAGTCTTTCTCTGGGCCTCGATGGCCGCATTCACCGGCGCGTAATCAACAGGCTTTAAGAACTCGTCATTCTTCAGGATATCTTCGGGGCGCTCCGCATAGCGGTTCCAGAGGTTGAAAGCGCCCAAAAGGGATTCAAAGCGAGAGCTGCCTCTCGCCGGATTTCCGATGGCGATGAAAGGCTTGTTGAAAAGGATCGCCATACAGGTTCCGTGGAAGGAATCGGTGATGACAAAATCGCTGTTCTTGAAATAGTAAAGCCACTGTTCCACCTGAAGATTCTCGATGGTATTAGGCAGGTTCAGCTTCTTTTTGTTGGCCGGGAATTTATTGTACCAGCCATCCAGCATGTTGATAAGCTTCCGGTCCAGTTTTTTGGAAACATGAAGGAGGGCCTCCCGTTTTTCCTGGGTCGGATCCAGGATGTAGGTGGCGATGTAGGGTTCCTTCTCATCCAGACCGCAGTTGTCAGCCAGATCGCCCAGCACATGAGGATCGGCCATGAGCACCGGGTCCAGCACATGGTCTGCCTTCACGCCGAAGACCCGGCGGCAGATATCCACGCCTTCTTTTTCCCGGACAGAAATGGCGTTCATGCGGCGCATACACTTGACCGCTTTCTCTGTGAAATCCTTCGGCGCCTGAAAATCGCCGCTTCCAAAGGAGGTGGCGTAGGCGATCTTTTTCTTGTCGTCCCCGGCGAAATCGAGGAAATAGCTGTGGCCGAAGATCTTGGTGACACCGTAGTTCCAGAGCTGGTCAGAGCCGAGAACAAAGGCATCGCAGTATTTGTTCAGCTCGCCGATCTCAGACACATGGTAGGACGGGCTGATATCGTAATGCTCCTCCGCAAAACGGATCGAATGGCGGCCTTTCATACGGCCGTCGTCCGGTTTCAGGCGGGGATAATGTACCATCAGGGTGCTGTAGCCCAATTTCTCAATGGTCTGCTGCAGCGCGTAATAAGTGGCGATGCTGCCGTAGTTGCAGCCATACCAGACGCCTAAGATTCCCACATCGTAATGATCTTTCATACCTCTAACCTGCACTTTCCTGTTTATCGAATTTTCCTCAGAACTTTCTTTGCCAGCTCTTTTACCGGAGCCGGTGTCAGCTTCTTGATTGTTCCCTTAAGCTTTGCCTTTTTTCGGGCTTTCTGTACCTCTTCCAGGGAGCAGTTTTCAAGGACTGCGTCCACCACCACGGAGAGAGGCGCCTGGCCCCGGAGCTCAAAGAATCTGGCCCGGTCCGGATGGATTCTGGTCTTTGCCCGGTAGCGGTTGTGCTTCACGGCAAAATCCACGGGCACCGGTTCGTCGAATTTGAGCTTCGGCTTGATTTCCATCCAGATCCGGTCGGCTTTTTCATTGTTTAAGAGCACCTCTGAAACGCCTAAAGGGTCTTTGTAATCCGGATTATATTTTTCCAGTCCCCAGAAATCGCCGATCGTGAAATCGCCCTGGCGGGGCGGAGCCGCGAAATGGCACTGGGCGCAGGATTCCCGGAGAAACAGAGATTTGTGGAAGCCTTTTTCAAAGGCATCCTCGTTGATATCGCTGATCTCCCGGCTTCCGTCTTTCCGGGTAGCCAGACAGACCATGCAGTTCTGGCCCGCATCCTTGGTACGGAAGAGAAACTCCTTCAGATCGTCCTTCGGGAAGCGTTCCTTCAAATACTCATTGAACACGCTCTGAGAGGGAACGCCGTGACAGACGATATCGGCAAGAATCAGCTTCTCCGTATCTGTTCTTCCAAGATATTTTCTCAGGCCCGCATTCTGGCAGGGGGTTCCCGAGAAAAGCACAGTTTTTCCATTTTTGAGGTCCTGTTTTACCTGGCGGTAGGAGAGGCCTACCCGGCTCTGCACATATTTGGATCGGCGGAGGGCCGAGAGCTCCTCCATCGAAGTGATCCGCCGGTGCTCGATCTCAAACTCATCGTTGAGGGCCACACCGTAGACCACGCCGCCCCGCTGAAATACATAATCAGCCAGCAGGGTAAAGATTGCACCGGAGGAGCTGACTTTTCGGATCTCGTCGGCTCCATAGGCGGCCCGGCAGTCCGGTTCTTTCCGGTTCGGCCGGTCGATCTCCAGCACCGGGCAGGTCTTTACACACTTTCCGCACTGGATACAGGTGTTTAAGTCCACCTTCGGAAAAACGAAGCCTTCCTTTCCCTCCTCCATGCGGATGGCATCCACCGGGCAGGCATTGGCGCAGGCGGCACAGCCGCAGCATTCGGACTCCGGCACGACGCGGATATCTTTGATTTCTTCTGACATTTGATCTACCTCCCGGTTTCTATTTCTCAATCTAACTCTTCTTTTACCGTCTCAAGGGCTGCTGCGATTACCTTATCCATATCGTAATATTTATAGTTGCCCAGACGGCCGCCGAAGATCACATTCTTCTCCTGGTCAGCCAGTTCACGGTACTTCGCGAAGAGCTCATTATTCTTCTCGTCGTTGATCGGATAATAGGGCTCGATGCCCGGCTTCCACTCGGAGGAATACTCTCTGGAAATGATCGTGGTGGGCTGCTTGCCGAACTCAAAGTGCTTGTGCTCGATGATTCTGGTGTAGGGCACCTCGCGGTCCGTGTAGTTTACTACCGCATTTCCCTGGTAGTTCTCCACATCGAGTTCTTCTGTCTCAAAGCGCACGGTACGGTACTGAAGGGTTCCGAGTTTGTACTGATAGAACTCGTCGATCATACCGGTGAACAGGGTCTTCCCGGCAATATCCGGATTCTCTTTGATGAAGTCAAAGTAGTCGGTGTTCAGCTTCACATCAGCGCCGTCCAGCATTTTCTCAACGATCTTCGTGTAACCGCCCATGGCGATTCCCTGATAACGATCGTTGAAATAGTTGTTGTCGTAGATGAAACGGAAGGGAAGACGTTTGATGATGAAAGCCGGAAGCTCGGTGCAGGGGCGGCCCCACTGTTTCTCGGTGTAGCCCTTGATCAGCTTCTCGTAAACGTCGCGGCCTGCCAGGGAGATAGCCTGCTCCTCCAGGTTTTTCGGCTCGGTGATATGAAGCTCTTTTCTCTGCTCCTCGATCTTGGCCTGGGCCTCGGCGGGTGTGCGGATGCCCCAGAGCTTGCTGAAGGTGTTCATATTGAAAGGCAGGTTGTAGAGCTCGTCTTTATAGATAGCAATCGGAGAGTTGATATAGTTGTTGAACTCGGCGAACTGGTTCACATAGTCCCAGACTTCTTTATTGCTCGTGTGGAAAATATGGGCGCCGTAGCGGTGTACGTTGATGCCGTGTACATTCTCAGTGTAAACATTTCCCGCGATATGGTCTCTCCGGTCGATCACCAGCACGCTTTTTCCTCTTTTTTTCGCTTCATATGTGAAAACCGCGCCAAAAAGACCGGCTCCTACTACAAGATAATCGTATTTCATTCCTATTCTCCTCTTATTTTCTTCTCGCCAAAGCCTTCAGTTTTGCTTTGGTGTTGTCGCTGATCAGCGGACGCAGCACTTTATAGAGCTTTAGAAGCGCCTTCATGCCCGGCGATTTCTCGGGCTCCTGGTAGGCCTCGTTCCGTACCGGGGCTTCCAGCTTGTCTTTCAGCCATTTTCTGGAAGCTTTCCGCTCTTTTTTCAGGATCTCATGGATTTCTCTGTAATCAATGGGTTCCAGAAGATCCGGCCGCTTCTCAATCTCCTCCGCATCGTAGATAAAGCGTTTTTCCAGATGAAAAAGACCGGCCAGGGATTCAAACCGCGGCAGCCCTCTGCTGGCGTTTCCGATGCAGATAAAGGGCTTGCCGAACAGAATCGCGAAGCTCGCTCCGTGGCAAGAATCCGTGATGAGGAAATCGCAGTGGGAAATGTAATAGAGCCAGTCCTCCACCTTAAGATCCTCCACGATGCCGTCGAGATCCAGGGCTTTTTTGTTTACCTCAAAGTTCTCCGTGTAGCCGTCCAGCATATGGACCATCGGAAGATTTTTCTCCCCGGCCACATAGAGAAGGGCCTCTCTTTTCGCCTCCGTCGGGTCCAGAATATAGGTGCAGAGGAAAGGTTCCTTCTTGCCCTCCCGCTCTTTCGCTGCCCGGGAAGTTTTCATCAAATCGTCAAAAATCTTCGGATCTACGGCAAAAACCGGATCCAGCACCCGCTCCGGCACGATGCCGAAGGTATCCCGCATCAGATCCACTGCGCTGCTCTCGCGGACGGAAATCCCGTCAAAGCGCTCCAACAGGTGTTTCGTCTCCTCGATCGCCTGGGGCGGTGCAAAGAAGCCCGGATGGCCGAAGGAAGCCGCATAGGAAAGCTTCTTCTTATTGTCCGCCGCAAAATTCAGGAAGAAGGCTCCCTGATATTTTTCACAGATGCCGAAATTCCAGACCTGGTCGGAGCCCATGACAAAGCAGTCCGCGTAGTCGTTGAGTTTGCCCAGCTCATGGAACCGAAAAACCGGCGTTACCGGGAAATGTTCCCGCTGAAACCGTCTTCCGTCCGTCGTGAACAGGAAATCATCCGGTCCGATTCCCGGGCGGTCAATAATCACGGTCCGGTAGCCGTAGGATTCTATCAGGCGGTAAAGGGAATAGTAGGTCATGATACTGCCATAATTGCTGCTCCACCAGAGCCCAAGGACCGCCACATCGTATTTTGTCGTCTCTCCCATTTATCTCCCCCGTTTTTTTAAGCTTACAGCTCCAGATATTTTCTCCAGAAATTCATGCTCGTAAGCTCGGTATACCGTTTCGCATAGGTTTCTTTTGCTGCGTCATAATTCTTATCGATAAACCGCCACATCTTGAACAGGCCGATGAAGCAGGAAATCATCTTTTTGGCACTCCGCTTCGTCAGGATGCAGTTTCCGTTGGCATCGGTGTAGATCACCTCGGGAACCCGGTACATCTTGTACATGTTGTTGTAGGGCGGCATCACCAGAACCTTGTCTTTTTTCGCCGGCAGGAAATAGCCGTTCAACGTCAGGATCTGGAAATATTTTTTCACTTTTTTCACAGCGGCCAGCTGCTCCGGATCGGAAAGGACTTTCCAGTCAAAATCGGACTCCTTCACGCCCTTGTAGCCATAGAACTCCTCTTTCTTCTGTCCCTTGTAATTCATAGCCGCAATCTCTTTGTGCAGAGGCTCTGCTTCCTGCTGGATGAACCAGTCCATACCCCTGCAGAAATCCTCCACCGCACGGAAGTTCATATCCACATAATTATAACGGTAGCGGACGATATTGTTGATGACCCAGCGGGTGAAGATTTTCTTGAACTCCCTGGGGCCGTAGTCCGGATGATGAATTGCGTTTACGATGGCCAGATTCCGGATATCGTAATATTCCAGCGGACCCTGCATCTTGTTCTCGAAAGCCTCATGCCAGACGCAGAGACCGTTCATAAAAATGAACTTGCCATTTCCGATACGCATACCGTACTCCACGTCGTCTCTGTGGATAAAAAGCGGCAGAGGCAGATTATTTTTATCCAGTGTGCTTAAGGGATAGCAGGTGTACCACCAGCCGGTGTACTCTGCCGGTTCCTCTTCTTCCTCGTTCAAAAGCAGATTTTTAAGCTTTCTCATATCCAGATAATGGCGCTGGGCCACGATATTTCCGCGGTTCCAGCGGGCGCCCAGCTCGTACTGAACGTTGGGCTCGTCGATTCGCATGATGGAGCCGGCCATGACATAGTCCTTGTACTCTTCTTTCAGAAGGGAGAGGAATACATAGTTCACTTCCAGGCTGTGGGGCTGGATCACCGCATCGTCGTCCATCAGGAGCACATGGCTGATATCCTTTGAACTCTGCATCTTCATGGCCTCAATGATGCCTCTCGTAAAACCGCCCACGCCGCCGACGTTCCGGTTCGGATTGATCTGGATATAGGGGCTGTCGCCAATGATTTTCTCCGGATCCAGGGTCTTGGCGTTGTCGGAGATCAGCACATAGAGGTGACGGTACAGCGGAGAATCGGGATTTTCAAGAATCGTCTTTTTCAGCACGTTCATGTTCCGCTCCACATACTCTTCTCTCTTGAAGGTGCAGATATCCACGGCGATATTGACATTCATATTCACCGGCATCCGCACTTCCTCAAAATACTTTCCCTCCCAGAGGATGGAACCATGGGCATTGGATTTGACGCTGAAAGAATAGATGCCATTATCCTGTCCCTCACCAAAATCGAAAGTAAATACCTTCGGCTCCGCACTGAGAATGGTCTGCTCTTCCAGAATCTTGGTTTTCACCTGACCCTTGCTCAGCACATGATGCTTCAGAGAAACCGTAAAACTTCCCTGCAGCTTCAGACTCAGGGAAACGGTCTCAAGGACTGTATATTTTCTCCATTTTCCAATGGAAAAACTGTTAAAGAACGTATTGAAGTCAGCCGCCCCTCCCTTGTGGAAGACCAGACTGCCATCCTTCCCTGTCTCTACCAGTTCCTCATCCTTCCGGTAATACAGGAGTTCATCAGTATCAATTGCCTCCGGCAACAACACCTGCTTGATATCCATACGCTGTTTTTCTCCATTTCTATTTATCAATTCATTCTGTTTTTTTCTTATCCTTCGATTCTTTGACGTCTGCCGCCTCCATGGCCTCGATATATTTCGCGCAGACCTCTTTTGCCGGACCTGACATGACCGTATCGCCGTGATCCAGCCAGAGGGCATGGGTGCAGAGACTTCTCACCTGCTCGATATTATGGGAAACGAAAAGCAGGGTGGTGCCGCCATCCAGAAGCTCTTCCATTCGTTTCATGCATTTCTTACGGAAACGCACGTCTCCCACAGCCAGAACCTCGTCCACGATCAGGACGTCCGGTTTTACCACCGTTGCCACGGCGAAACCCAAGCGCGCTTTCATACCTGAAGAAAAGTTCTTGATCGGGGAATCCAGGAATTTCTCAATTCCTGCAAACTCCACGATTTCATCGAAATGCTCCGCCATAAATTTCTTGGAATGGCCCAGCACCGCGCCATTCAGATAAATATTTTCCCGGGCTGTCATATTCGGGTCAAAACCCGCGCCAAGCTCGATCAGAGGGGAAATGCTTCCTCTCACGGTTATGGTTCCCTTATACGGCTTCATGATACCGCTGATTGCCTTTAAAAGTGTGGATTTTCCTGAACCGTTGATGCCGATCAGCCCCCAGGCCTCTCCCGGACGGATCTTTAAGGAAACGTCCTTTACCGCAAGAAATTCCTGGAACATCAGCTGATGCTTCAGAAGACGGATCACATACTCCTTGAGATTGTCCACCTTTTCACTGGCCAGATTGAAGCGGATCGTCACATGGTCCACATCTACAATATATTCTTCACTCATGCTGTTCCTCCGTCAGATATAAAGGATAAACTTATCCTGTACTTTCTTGAAATAAAAGAGTCCGATGCCAAGAGCCAGAAAAGCGATGATCCAGCCGCCCCAGAAAATCCTGGGTCCCGGAAATCTTCCGTAATAAACCAAGTCACGAAAACCTGCCACATAGTAATACAGCGGGTTGAAGGCTTTGATGATAAAGACAACCGTCGTATTTTTGATGCTGTCAAGATCATAGAACAGCGGGGTTGCGTACATCCAGGCGGTGATCACAGCCTGATAGATGTGCTGCATATCCCGGAAGAACACGTTGATCGCTGACAGGAAAAAGCCGGCTCCCAGGCTGAAAATATAAATCTGCACCAGAATAATGGGAGAAAGCAGCAGGTACCAGCTGACCTTGGCGTGGGTGAACGCGATAACAATGAGCATGGCCCCCAGGGAGAAGAAGCAGTCCACCAGAGAACTCGTCACCTTGGCCAGCGGGAAAATGTATTTCGGCACATAGGTTTTCTTAAGCAGCGTTCCGTTGCCCAGGATCGACCGCATGGCCGCCTTTGTCGAGGTACTGTAAAATTCAAAAAGAGTACGGCCGGTGATGAGGTATACCGGGTAGTTTGTGATCTTTCTCTGGAACATCGTGGAGAACACCACCGTCATGACCAGCATGATCAGCAGCGGATTCAAGACGCTCCATACATAGCCGAGAAAGCTTCTCCGGTATTTCAGTTTCACATCCCTTTGTACCAGCTGAAACAAAAGATCTTTGTATTGAAAAAAGACCTGCAGCCGTTCTTTCCAGATACTCATATTTATTTTTTTATCCTTTCTTTCCAGTAAAATGCCAGATGCGCCGCCGGATAAAGAAGATAGCCGCTCTTTCTTAAGAGAAGAACCGGTTTATTTATCACAGCCGCATAGATTCTGGGATAACGTTCCTTCAGGTTTCTATCGAAAGCTTTCATCTTCCCGGGAATACTCCTGTCATAGGGAAAGCTTAAAAAGATTTTGAAACGGGTAGCCGCCATCCGTCCCAGACTGTTTTCCAGATACGTCAGGCAGTAAACGGGAATCTTTCTCCGCTGTTGTTCTTCGTAGTAGGCCAGCAGCCGGTCCAGAACCCGGGTATAATTGACCTCATTTTTCTGCATGCTCTTCATATCCATACTCTGCCCGGCAAGGCCGATCCGGTACTGATAGATGACCTCCTCCAGAAACGTCACGGTCCGCACATAGGGAATCGGAAACAGGACGTATTCCATATCCACATAAAAGCAGTGTTCGTCGATCTTGGGAATCTTTCTCAATAATTCCGTTTTTATCGTCAGCGCGTGCATTTTCAGGAAGGTCTTTCCGCTGACCTCCGAAAAAGCATACTCTCTTCCATAGCTGACTCCCGGGAAGGGCGATTCAAATTCCAGCTTTTTTTCTCCGGTCTGATTGTGAACCCAGCAGTAACGGTTCACGATAAAATCCGATTTAGCCGTGTGAAGAAAACGCACGAGCTTCCCAAAGGCGGCTCCGTCCACCCAGTCGTCCCCATCCACAACCTTGAAATAGGTTCCCCGGGCTTCCTCTATGCCGCGGTTGATCGTCGAACCATGGCCGCCGTTCTCTTTATTGATGACCCGGAAAATATCCGGGTATTTTTGTACATATTTCTCCGCAATCTCCACCGTCCGGTCGGAGGAACCGTCGTTGACGACCAGCACCTCGATCTCCGGCAGAGCTTTTGGCTTTACAAAGGAACTTAAGCACTGTTCCTCATATTTTTCGATATTATACGCAGGAATGACCACTGTCAGAAGTTTATCCATTGGTACTCCCTTTCATTTTTTATACTCTGATTCACTGTCCAGTTTAACATATCTGTAAATATACTGTCAAGGAAGCGCAACATTCCTTCCTATTCCAGCAAAACAGACCGGGCACAACAAACGCTCCCGGTCTGATCTTTTATTTTCGTTTCGTGTGTTTCTGCTCTGCTCCCACCGCTTTTCTAGCAGCCCGGGCACAGGCCCGAAGAGGGGAAGTCACCACATGGCCGGCCTTGTAAGAGAAGGAACCATAAATATTGTCCACCTCAGCCTGAAGTTCTTCCAGCTGCCGTCTCAGCTCTTCGTTTTCCCGTTCCAGCTGATGAATCCGGTCCTCATCCCTGTGAATAATGCCCATTTTCTCGATATGGTTCAGGTGCAGGCAGTTGTCCCGCTCATCCTTGAGATCCTGAATCCGAAGCCTTAAGAGACTGTCGTAATCCTCATCCATGATGGTCCGGTAAAAATGATACATCCGCTGATTGTAGTCATAGTAATACTCCGCCGGCTGATCCTCGATATCCAGCGCCTTGAAAAGGCCGCCTTTCAGCTGATGGTAAAGGGTCTCCTGCTGCTCGCTCTTTTCCTGGGAAAGCAGGTTGGCCACGCAGCCGTCGATGGCGTGATTGATAAAACTTCTCTTTACCTCCTCATAGCAGCCCTTCTCCTGCAGATACTCCCGGAGTCTTGAGAAGGCCTTATGGAAATCCAGCGGAGTCGCCGTATTGGTGCTCTGGCAGTTTCCTGTGATGCCTACCCGGTAATTGACCAGAAACTCCTTCACAGTCGTGATTTTCTCCGCATTTACCAGGGCAGAGCAGGTGAAGAAAAGGTCATTCGTCCGGCGGATTTCCTGAAATTTCAGTTTCTTCTCCTCCACAAAGGAGCGGCGGAACATCTTGTTCCAGGGCCAGTTGTGGAAGGTGTTGAAAATGTAATCCGGGAAGTCATGATAGTTGAAGATCTCTTTTTTCGGAAGGTACTCTTCCCGCATGGCCGCGTATTCATCGGTAAAAAACTGAAGATCTTCGTGCCAGCAGCGCACCTTGCAGACAGAGAGATCTGCCTTTGTCTCATCCAGTCGTTTCGCCTGCTTTTCGAGAAGGCCCGGCTCAAAAAAATCGTCGGAATCGAGGAAGGCGAGATACTCTCCCTTCGCCGCCTCCATGCCATGGTTTCTGGCCGCTCCGCCGCCGGCATTTTTCTGCTCCAGCAGGTGAAAACGGCTGTCCTTTTTCACATATTCGCTGATGATTTCCACAGAATCGTCTGTGGAACCGTCATCCACGCAAAGCACCTCAAAATTCTTTAAGGTCTGATTTTCAATGCTTTCCAGGCACTGACGAAGATATTTTCCCGTATTATAGACCGGAAGAATCAGTGATACCTTTATCATAAAGAAGCCTCCCTTTCCTCATCTGTATTTCCAGATCCCGTTCAGGGCATAGCTGATGAAGCAGAGAATTGATTTTCCCAGTCCAAAGCCCATGTAACGGTAGACCTTAAAGGTCATTCCGGCGGATTTCAATTTATTTCCTGATTTTCCTTTTGTCGTCAGGCGATAGTTCAGAAGCGGCTCATCCACTCCCGATGCCATCCCGTACTCCTGCAAAATTTTCAGCCAGGTGATGTAATCCTCATGGCTGTCCTCATGCTCCATGGGATAACGGAGCGCCGCATCCCGGCGAAGCAGCACCGAGGAACAGTTGATGCTGTTGTGATGGAGAAGGTCTTTGTAGGTGATCCGGCTTTTCACCGGAATACATTTTCCGAGATCCTCTCCTTCCGGCGAGCAGAGCCTTCTGCCGGTGCAGGCCAGCACATCCCCCGTCTGTTCCAGAAGCGCCAGCTGTTTTTTCAGTTTTTCCGGCTCCCACCAGTCATCTGCATCCAGAAACGCCACATAATCCCCTGTGGCCAGCTTCACGCCCCGGTTTCTCGTGGCCGCAGCCCCGAGATTTTTTTCATTTTTCAGATAGCGAAGTCTCGGCTCGTCCCCGTAGGAACGCACGATCCCTTCGATATCCTCCCCGGAACAGTCGTCCAGCACCAGAATCTCCAGCGGTACCTCCTGAAACAGGGCCGAATCGATGGCCTGGCGCAGGGTAGCGGCACAGCGGTAGGCCGGAATGATCACCGATACTTTTTTCATTCCTGATCTTCCTTTCCGCCCTTTTCCTTTGTAGCCGCAGTCACCTGCCACTGCTCCACGCCCTCCGTATTCTCTTTCTGGAAAAGAATCTTAAAGGTCAGGAAAAGCAGCTTGAAATCCAGCAGAATCGAATAGTTTTCGATATATGTCAGATCCAGCTTCAGTTTGTCATAAGGCGTCGTGTTGTACTTGCCGTACACCTGGGCGAAGCCGGTCAGGCCTGCCTTTACTTTCAAACGGTAGTCGAACTCCGGAATCTCCCGCTTATACTGGGCGGCGATCTCCGGCCGTTCGGGGCGCGGCCCCACGAGGGACATATCCCCCTTCAGGATGTTAAAGATCTGAGGCAGCTCGTCAAAATGGATATTCCGGATCACTCTTCCGACCGGAGTCACCCGGTCATCGTTTTTCATCGCAAGACGGGCGCCTTTTTTCTCGGAATCCACCCGCATGCTCCGGAATTTCAGTACATCAAAAACCTTTCCGTCCTTAGTAAGTCTGGGCTGGCGGTAAAAAACCGGGCCCCCGTCATAGGCTTTCACGAGAATGGCGATCACCAGCATAAAGGGTGAGGCCACAATCAGGCCCAGAAGGGAAAATACGATATCCACGAGGCGTTTCACGAACTGCTGCTCCGCAGTCAGTCCCCGGTTCCGAAAGAGAAGCAGGCTTGTGTCAAAAAGATGGATATGATCTGCATTCATAAGCATAATATCGGAAATTTTCGGCACACTGTAACAGCGGATATTATTTTCAAAGCAGAATTTCAAAAAGAGATTTCTCTCATGAGAGGGAATATCTCCCAGAAGCACCGCATGGTACTGAAGGATTTTTGCCTTGATGGCCTCCTCCCCGACGCTCAGATGAATCTCCTCACAGATATTGTATTTGTCGTCCCGGGTGCCGATTTTCTTTTCCAGGTCCCTGGGACTGTATTTTCCGTAAATCATCAGCATCTGTCTGGGCGGATAGAGTCTTGCATAGACCCAGCGCATGAAAAATACCCAGATCACCACGACCACCATATTGATTCCTGTCATCTCAAGCAGATATTTGATATTATGGCCAAATTTCCAGTGGCCGATCAGCGCCAGCTGCAGGTAAGTGATGAAATTCACGCAGAGTACGGACAAAATCTGCGAATACAGCACCTCAAATACCCGAAGGTAGCCCACTTTAAAACCGCCGTAAAGCTTATAGAAAAGAAACAGAAGCAGAGCATACTGACCAATGATTACATAGTTTCCCCTGTGCCAGTACCGCCTCAGCATATTTTTTTCAAAATGATGGTACCACATATATGCAAAGACGCCGATCTGAATCGCCATGATCAGAACCGAAGCCAGAAACATGAGCAAATGTTTGTATTTTTCTCTTTTCTCCAAGGTCTTCCCCCCTAAATGATTTAAGTTTCGGTGCCCGGAACGTGCTGCGTATATCTTACACTAGAATAGCTCAAAAAACAACCTTTAAGCAGTTGGAAGTTTATTCTTTATGGTTCTTTCCAAATAAGGTAAGATATACCACCGCGTCAGAGGTTTCCCCTATGGCCTCGCAGCCGGCAGCCAGAATCGTCTCATGAATGTCATTCTTTTTGTAGGCGACAAGGTAGTCCGTCCTTGTTCTGTTGAGGGCGATTCTTAAAGTCACCGGATCTGTATTCTGCCCTCCGTAAATCACATCCATAATATCGGACTGATAACGGTAGCTCACATTTTCATCCGTATAGGAGCCGGCCGTATTGATGCCCAGCCAGAAGAGCATCTTATTTCGCTCAATCGTAAGGTGAAGGCTCGGATCATACTGTCTCGCCTGCAGGTTGTATTCCAGTGGGAAAGCCACCTTCGGCTCTTCCTCCGTGCTATCCCGGTGGATCAGCTCGCTGACCGCCAGAAGATCATCTTCCACCTTATAAACATTCTTCGGAATGGAAACGGTGGCAAGCTGCCTGAGCGAAGCCCGGTTCCAGAAAAGGACCAGACCGCCCACCGCCAGAAGAAGCACAGCCCGCTTCCAGCCTTTTTTCAGCCGCACTCCTGATTCCACCAGTATATAAGCCAGTAGAAACGGCAGGGGAACCAGCCAGAAAAAGCGGTAGAACTCGGATTCAAAATCCATTTTTACGATAATCCGGTTCATCAGAAACGGATTGAATACCGTAAGAAGAAGCACCAGCGGATACCATAGAAAAAGGAAAGCGGCTTCTTTTTTCCTGTACAGCAGAACCAGAACCACCGCCAGAGCGCCCAACAGCAGATACGCCCAGGTTCCCTGGTATTTCACAAAACAGTCCCAGATAAAACGAAGCCCCTGTTCTGCCACAGATAAACCTCTCATAAACGTCTGTCTCCTTTCCTATTTCGCCGCCAGGATTACGATTCTCAGCTTGACGGCCAGATAAAGCGCCAGCACTGCCATATCCGGCAAAATCGCGAGAACCCCCCGGAACAGCGGCCGGATTTTCTTCTGTTTCAGCGCTGTGGGCAAAATCCCCGCAAACACAGCGGCTGGCACCACAGTCATGGAAGAAGTGGTAAGACATACTGCTCCCAGGGCGGTGAAGAAAAGTCCCCACCAGGCCATTTTATCCTCCGGATCCCGGTAAAGCCGCACAAAGAGCAGAAACAGAAACGGAATCACCAGGCCTTCCAGCATGGCTTTTCCCTCGTAGGCCCGGTAAAAAATGAAACCGGAAAATTCCTGATTTCCAGCAAGAAGCAGGAAAAATACAGCCGCTATAAGGAAGGCCACCGCTTTTTTCCGCACAGAGAAAAAGCCGGTTCCCCGCTCTCTTCCGCTGTCTGACAGGAGTTTTTCTGCCGTTTCTTCCATCTTTCCACGGAAAAGCGCATAGCCCAGCTGGTAATACACCAGATCTGCCAGAAAGGTCCACATGACAGGATTGATCGTCTTGGCCAGAACCATCGGATGCACATGGAAAACCTTGGCAAAAGCCGCCGTATCGAGATACCAGGCTGCCGTCACATAACGGATATTAAAGACGGAGCTCAAAAAACCGGTATAGGGATTGTATCTCCCCAGCGTATCCGTATAAAGGGACGTACTGATATTTGCCACATAGTATGCCGCATCCGCCGAGTTGAGATCGTAAGCCGCCACATAGATCATCTGACCCAGCACGAGGACTCCGGCCAAAAGATAGATTCCCGGCTGTTTCTTAAAGATTTCCGCCAACGTTTTTCCGGATTTCACCCAGTCTCTGCCGCATAAAAAAGCCGCTGCAAGTCCGACAGCTTCCAGGGCTGCGCCCCAGACAACCGTCAAAACGTGCAGCGGTACCAGCAGCAACGTCATGGGCAAAGCCAGAAGTTCAAACAGGCCATAATAAAGGAACAGTCCAAGTACTGGTGTAAACAGCGGTGAATACCGGTTTAATCCTTCTTTTCTCCCCAGAATTTTCCGGAAAAGGCTTCCGAAAGCCAGAAAGAAATAGAAGTGGAAGCCCAGACTGATCCCTCCCAGGAACAATTGCTTCATTCTTATCTCCTTTTCGTCACAATTTTTCGATAGTTGATAAGATCATACCATTTTTTTGTCTTTTCGGCAAGTACTGCTTATCTCTCTACTACAGTTGTTTTTGTGTAGATTCCGGACGGAATGTCGCTCCGCCCTTTCGTAATGCCTCTGTTATTGAAATAATAGCGCTTTTTATCGATGTAGTGCCAGGTATTCCGGTAGAGATTTCCTTTGCAGGAAGCAAAATACCAGCTGTTCCAGTAATAAACCCACTTGCTGCGGATCATGGAGCCATCGGTCCGGAAGAAATAACGCTCTCCGCCAATGACAGCCAGTCCGGTCTGGGCATGGCCGTCGTCATGGAAATAATAGCGGTTTCCATTGATATTTACCCAGCCAAAATGAATCATGGAGCCAGTGCTCGGACGGAAATAGTAGACCTTTTTGTTGATGGTCTGGAAGCCGGTCAGCCGTTTGCCATTCTCCGGATCCAGATAATAGGTCTTCTCTCCAATATTGATCAGGCCCTCCATGCGATAACCGTTCTCGTCCAGATAATAGGTTCCGTCCTTCAGCTTCAGCCAGCCGGCGCCTGCTCTGGAACCATCGCTGTTGACATAATAATAATGACCGTTCTCCTCCTGCCAGCTTCCGGTATCACTGTCCGGTTCTGTGGTCGGCTCTGTCGTGGGCTCCGTATCCGGCGTTTCGGATTTCAGCTTCAGACCGTAATATTTGGCGATGGCCGTCGCATCTGCCACACCCAGCTTCTGGATGGCTGCATCGCTGCCGAAATACTTCTTGCAGTCAGAAGGGTTGTTCACAAAGGCATGCTCCACGATGATTCCCGGGAAGCCGGCCAGAACGCTCCGGCGGATAATTCCGTAATAATCTGCCAGACTCTTGTCCGGATAGAGAGTATTGTTCTCGCTGGTCCGGATCTGGAGGCCCAGATTCTTAAGGCCCAGCTTGGAAAGCTCGTTCAAAATCGTATTGGAAAGCGCCCAGCTCTTGGTTTTCAGATCCGGCCGGTAATTACCCGTAGCCACAAAGACCAGAGAACCGCTGACGGAATCCTGGTTGTTATTCGTGGAATTGATATGCTGGCTCACAAGAACCGTCGCATTTTTCTTGGCCGCATAGTCCACACGGTCTTCGAGGGAAAGAGTGGTATCGCCGGTTCTCGTCAGATAAACCGTCACACCTGCATATTTTTCCAGTTCCTGTGCGGTATATTTTGAAATTTTCAGATTGATGACCTTCTCTTCATAGAGGACGCCGTTCCAAGTACGGTTTGCCCCGGCCTCGTTTCCGCCGTGGCCCGGGTCCAGCACCACTACAATGTTGCTGTTCGTGCCGGAGCGGGAAAGAGAAGTTCCTGCCTGAGCAGAGGCTGCTGCCAGTGTGGAAATGATCTCACTGCTGCTCTCTGCGGTATAGGCTTCCGCCGTTGCTTCCTGAGCTTCCGTGATGCCGCCTGCCGCCCTGCTTCTTCCGGAAGCAATGCCGCTGTCAGAGATTTCCTCTGCTGGATTCAGTTTCTCTGTTCCGGCAGCCTGGAAAAAGGAAGTCAGCCGGATCGTCTCTTTCTCAGAGTTCTTTTCGATGGTCAGGCTTTTCAGATTTTTCTCCGTAACGCCGCTTCCGGGAACCAGAAATACCAGATGATTACCGGAAATCTCAGAAGCTTTTACCGTTCCTGTTCCATAATCCAGAGAAGCGTTCTCCGGTTCCGTTCCGTTCAGGGCAACGATCACACCGGTCTGGCTTCCATTCTCGCTGGGTGTCAGATATACATACTGCAGTTCCGTGGCTGCGGAGGCGCCGACTGCCGGTATCAGAAGCAGCAGAAAGGCCCAGATCAGACACAGCAGTGTTTTTTTTCTGCTCATTTTTCACAATCTCCTTTGTAATGATTCATTCATAATTCAGTAACAAATCTATTATAAATATCCACCTTCTCTCTGTCAACTGTAGATTTTCTTCCTATAAAACCTGTAATTATTTCTTACATTTTTCTTAAGGGTTGCAGAAAACGATTGCATCCCTTTCCCTTTTATAGTAAATTATGGATGAACAGATATTACACTTATAATAACCGGCATCTGCCGGAACCGGGTTTTTCACGATCCGGAAAGAGAGGGGTATGATATGAGAATCAGAAAATTGCTGCCTGTTCTCTGCATGGCTCTGGGACTGACCATGGCTGCGCCTTTAGCGGCCGGGGCCACGGGTAACACCGATGCAGGAACCGTATCAGGCACCACACAGGACACACAGACAACCAACGCCACCGGCTGGCACAAAAATGATGAGGATGGTTCCCGCTACTACACTATTAACGGTAAAATCGTCACCGGTTTCCAGTGGATTGCAAACAGTACGGGACAAAAAAATCTTTATTACTTCAACCCGGACACTGGTCTATTGCTTCAGTCAAAAGCCGCCGGCCGCATTAAAATCGGAAACGATTATTACTACACGTTCGGTCCAACAGGCAACTGTGCCATTGCTACCACTCAGGGCTGGATTCGCACAGAGGGCAATTCCAAAGCCTATTATGTTTCTGGTCCGTCCAACAACGGTAAGCTGCTTGCCAACCAGGTTGCAAAAATCGGAAAGCTCTACTACGGTTTCAACAAATACGGCCAGCGCTGGGCTGCTGAAGGACGCCGCCGTCTTGGAACCAAGGTTTACTATGTAACCTCCGGCGGTTTCTTACGCGCCAACAAATGGCAGAAGATCAAAATCGGCGGCGTGACCCGTTCCTACTACTTCAACAGTCAGGGCGAAATGACCGGCCTCTGCAAACGAGTGGTCAACAACAAGACGCTCTACTATCAGGTAGACGCCACCAAGAGCAATTATCCTCTGCAGAGCGTAGGCTGGCACAAGGATTACCTGAACCGGCAGTATTATGTCACCAGTATTTACCGCCTTGCCATCGGCTTTAAAAAGATCGACGGAAACATCTATTACTTCAACACAAACAATGGTATGCTGGTAACAAAGCGCTGGATCATTTCCAATAGGAAAGCTTATTACGCAACCAAAACCGGTGCGATTCAGACCGGCTGGTACCGCTTAAATTCCAAGCAGTATTACGCAGATTCCACCGGTGCCCGCGTCACCGGTCTTCAGACCATCAACAGCAAAACCTACTACTTCAATGCAGCAGGTGTGGTACAGACCGGCTGGAAGACACTGAACGGCAAACGTTATTACTTCGCTCCGAACTTCAGCGGCACTTCCTACGGAATGGCAAGAACAGGCTGGTTCAACCTGAATAACAACATTTACTACGCTAACGCAGACGGAAGCCTCGTCACCGGCTGGGTTCTCTACAACAACAACCGTTACTACCTGGATCCGAACAACGGCGGCGCAGCGATCCGCGGCAAGACCGTATCCATCGGAGGTGTGACCTATACCTTTGATTCTGAGGGCCGTCAGACCAACTGGGTACCCGATGGCGCCTACAGCATCAAGGTTGACCGTCAGAGAAATATGGTAGCCATCTACAAAGGAAGCTATCTGGTAAAAGTATTCCTCTGCTCCACCGGTCTGAACAATGCAACACCGACCGGTACCTTCCGGCTTCTTGATAAACTGAGCATTCATGAGCTGAACGGACCGACCTGGGGTTACTATTGTTCCCACATCACTTCCGACATCCTGTTCCATTCTCTCCCGGGCAATGCTCCTAGCCATTACGCATTCCCGGCTCACAAATACAACCTTCTGGGCCAGCAGGCTTCTCAGGGCTGTATCCGTCTGAGAATGGGCGACGCCTACTGGCTGTATAAGAATGTTCCCACCGGAACCACTGTTACCGTCGGCGACTACATCATTCCTAGCTCCGTCACGAAGCCGACCTACCAGACCATTCCGGAAAATCTGACCGTGGATCCTACCGATCCGACTGATGCAACCAACAGAAGATACGCTCCGGATTATACGGGCTGATAAAAAAAGTTCTCCTGCTTTTCCACAAAAAAGCAGGAGATTTTTTATGCATAAAAACAACCGGCTGAAAGAAAGCATCTCTGCCTTTTTCAGCCGGTTTGTTATTTCATTTCATTTCATTTCCTTTATTACTCGCCTAGGCCGGATTCCACCGCTTCCACAATGGCCTTGAGCGCCTCATTTTCGTCTTCTCCGTCACAGGTGAACTCAATCACATCCCCGCACTGGGCGCAAGCGCTGAGCACGCTCAAAACGCTCTTGGCGTTGGCTGTGAGCTCCCGAAAGGAGAAGGTGATCGTACATTTAAAACGCATGGCCTCTTTACAGAGGTTCCCGGCGGGTCTTAAATGCAGGCCCGTAGGATTCTTTATGGTTACTTTCTGACTTACCATCTGTCATTCCTCCGTTGTTTCTGTCTCCGTCTCTGTCACAGGCTGGATCTTCTCCAGATTTACCTTGATACTCGGCACGGATTCCAGTGCATACCCATCGGGCAGCTCCACCTGAAGCTCCACGGTATAGTTTCCTTCGTTCTGATAATTACTGAGATCCATCGTCACGGAAATATCCTTGGCTGTGATAGCTGCAGCGTTGTCATCCTCCTTGCGGACCTCCACCGGTACCTTGTCTGCCGGTGTCAGCACGATCTTCATATCCTCCGCCTGGCCGATGATTGTAAAATCGGATACCGGGACGCTGACGGTCGTGGTTCCCACTTTTTCAATCTGGATTCTTACCGATACCGCCGTCGCGGAACCGCTCTCCAGCTTCAGTGCTTTCTTGTAGTGATCCTGCAAATAATCGGAAAGATCGATATTCTGCTCGATCGTGGAGGTAGCCCCTGTGGAATTGATGATTCCCTCGATGACCAGTTCTCCGTTCAGCGCTTCCAGAGTGGCCTCTGAACCCGCCAGGTTAATCGTGGACGGTGTGAGATCCACAGAAGTAAGAATATAGCCGTCAGCCACCTGAATCTGGCTTGTATCCACCTTCAGGCGAATATTCTGCTGCACTTTCCACAAAGTCACCACTGCATTGACCTCATTGTCCTTAATCAGAGCTCCGCTGGAAGTCTTGATCTCCAGGCTGTCCATCTGGGTCTTGGAAAGATTGTTGCCGTTCCGGTCTGTGATGACCACGCTTCCGGTGACAGTCTTATTTTCGCTCATATTGCTCACATCCACCTGAACTTCGACTTTATCGATGGTCTTGGTGATGGAGGTCGGCCCGGCGATAATGATATTTTCGCCCTCCCGGATCTTCACGTCCCCCAGCTCATAACCGCTGGCAGGCTGACCGCTGGTGCTCAAGGAGATCGCATAAGTCTTTTCGCTCTTGTCCTCCAGCACGAAACGCATGGCCACGGGAAAACACTGGACATTTTCTCTCTTTACCCCGGGAACCGTCACCTCATAGGGCACCGTATCCTGAAGCGTCATATTCTGCATATTGGCGCTCACCGTGATATCCGCGGAGGTCAGTTTATCCAGCACAGATCTCCTGGCCGTCACATAGACAGTGACATTTCCGCTCTCGTCGTCATCACGGACCACGCTGTAGACTTTTTTCCCGTCCTGATCCTGCTCGGCCTTGGCCTGCGCCTCTTCCACATTGGTCATCTGAATCCTCTGCTCCGGAATCACAAAGGCTTTCGTCTTCTCCGGATCATCCACATTGACCACCATCAGCCAGATCAGAATCGCCACAAACACGGAAAGGAGTTTCAGGCCAAAATTGTTTCCCAAACATTTTTTCATCCTTTTCCCTTCCCTTTCCATAATTTGAATTTCTGGGACTCCACGGATTTATCCTGAGTCACCGTCAGATGCTGCCAAAGCTCCTCCTCCGTGACGGCTCTCAACAGCCGGCCGTTTTCCGCGATGGATACCTTTCCGGTCTCCTCGGAAACGATGATCGTCATGGAATCGGTAACTTCGCTGATGCCCACGCCGGCCCGGTGTCTGGTTCCCAGCTCCTTGCTCAGCTCCATATTGTCGGAAAGGGGCAGGTAGCAGGTGGCGGAAGTCACCCTGTTTCCCCGGACGATGACAGCTCCGTCATGAAGAGGGGTGTTGTGTTCAAAAATATTAATCAGCAGCTGACTGCTCACAATCGCATCCACCTGAATACCGGTGCGCTCATACTCCGTCAGCGGCGTATTTTTCTCGATTACAATGAGAGCTCCCGTCTTTACCCGGGCCATGGCCATAGTTCCCTTGACCAGCTCATCCACTGTCTTGTCACTGAAACGCTCCTGGATATCCTTAAGACCGTCAAACGACATGAGATTCGACAACAGCTTCTGTTCTCCCAGCTGCTCCAGCGCCCGCCGAAGCTCCGGCTGAAAAACAATAACCGCTGCCACCATCGCCACATCCATTCCTCTGGTGATCAGAAATTTGATGGTGTCCATCTCAAAAATATACGCCAGAGAAACGAAAAACACCAGCACCAGAAGGCCTTTCAACAGAACCCAGGTCCGGGTCCGGCGAACCCAGATCAGAAAATGGTAAATAAAAAATGACAGTATGATGATCTCCAGGATATCGGTCCAGCGGATGCTTAAGGTCGGAAGCTGAAGCCAGGAAAAATGCATTGTCCAGAAATTTCTTATTGCGTCCATTCATCCACGCTCCTTTCCTGTTTTCGTTTCGGTACTGCCGTCACATAGTAATAATATTCGTCATCCTCAAACCGGAGTTTCTCCGTGCTCCGGTAATCCAGATCAAAAAAGAAAAGCTGCAAAACGCTTCCCACCAGAGCCGCCGCGATGACACCGATGACCAGATCCGGTATGGAAACCGGGATATCGAGAGTGAAGACTCCGAAAATCTCCAGAACCAGATAGATGAAAATACCGGTTCCGATTGCCACCTGCCAGGCATAACGCATCTCCGTACTCCGAACGGCAAAGGCCGCAATCAGTACAGCCGTCAGGGCAATCAGTGTCAGGATCATCTCTCCGTTTCCAAGAAAATTGGAGAGCATCGCCTGCATTTCTTCGATAAAGGCTTCCTGCATGCTTAAAGATGGATCAGAGAGGACAAACTCCGTACCGATCACGCTCTTAAGCCCGTAATAGCTCACGGTTCCGGCAGCGATACCGATGGCAGAAAGCGGCGTTCCCAGAAGACCGAAGGCCACCGGAACTGCCAGCGGAACATGAAGAACCAGGGCCAATGGTGTCAGTAAAAAAGCCAGGGCTCCCTGCGGGGCCAGCCCGAAATAGAGAAGGGCCACCAGAAGAAGAAGGCCGCCTCCCACCGCCAGGGACGGGAGTGACAGACCATATAGCTCGCCTAAAATCACCACGAAACAGATCAGCACCATGCCGTTCAGCGGAAGAAAAGATGCCACAAGCGCCAGAATCAGCAAAATTAAAATGTTGTCCAGAAGCGGCAGATAACCCATAAAATTCCGAATGACAAGAAGGCTGCCAAAAGCCAGGGAAAATTTCCCCAGCGCCCGCAGCCATACATCATATTTTCCATAAACGGTTCGGATCATTTCACGGATTTCCTGCACCATGTCCTCGGCTCCTGTTCTGTCCTTCTCTCCGTCTTCCCGTGGAAGGAACTTCTTTTTCTTCTCTCTGATATTCTGCTTCCAGCCGGTCGATCAGCCTCCCATAAGTCCGTCTCCTTTTCTCCGCCTGATAATAGCGGATGCTCCAGACCACATAGGTGAGGATCAGATAGACTCCAAGGCTGATTCCGTAAAAAATCAGCGCATTCTCAGCCAGATCCAGAACATTCATGGAATTGAGCCGGTCCAGCATCTCCTCAAAATGAAGCACAATATAAAAAGCAAAGCCAATCAGGTAGCCACAAGTCAGCCTGCAGCCGTTTTTCAGCATCCTGACGCCGATATAATCGCTCCGAAACCACTGATCCGTGCCGGAAAGTTCTTCTCTATGACGTTTTTCATATGCCGCTATGGCGGTCATAATCCGGATCCGGTTTTCTCTTACCATGCCTTTCTCCTGTAACCAATTCTGTCCTGTCTTCTCTCTCCGTGCCGATGCAGGCCGTCAGAAAAAATACAGCCTCTGCTCCGGCTTCCTTCAAAACAGCTGCTGCCGCATCCACGGTGCTCCCTGTCGTAAAGATATCGTCTACCAGCAGAACTCTACTTAATTTTACATCATATGGGCCGATTTTAAAAGCTTTTTTTAAATTCTTTTGGCGGCTTTTCCGGTCCAGTTCCTTCTGCTCCGAGGTCTCTTCCTTCTTCTTCAGAAGATCCGGAATGACCGGGATTTTTAAGGCTTCTCCCAGTGGAACAGCGAGGAGTTCCGCCTGGTTAAAGCCCCGGCAACGCCTCTTTTTCGGGTGCAGCGGAATCGGCGCAATGACATCGATCTCCCAGTGCTCCAGTTCTTCTTTCAGAACCGCTGTCATGGCTGCCGAGAAAAAGTCAGCGTTTCTTCTTTTGTTGCGAAGCTTCATATTTAAAATGCTTTTCTTGATCTTTCCCGTATAGGGAAAAGCTGCCCTTCCCCGGTCAAAATACCGCCCGTTTTTCCCGCAGTCCCGGCAGTATTCCTGCCGCGGATTTGCGAGAGGCTTGCCGCATTTCATGCAGAAGGGCTCGTCGATGAGACGCACCAGAGGGGCGCAAGGCTCACAGACCAGCTTTTCTTTTCGCGAAAGGATCTCTCCGCACAGAGGACAGCGCCGTGGATAGAGAACCCCGGTCAGTCCACGGAGGATCCGTTTTCTTTTTTTCATGAATCAACAGAAAGGCTCTCCCCTGTAAGCACAGTGAAAATTAAGTCTCTGATACATTGACGCCGGATGAGTTCTTCATATGCAAGGCAGAGGAATGAGGCGTAGCGGTGGCTACGTCGATTGACGACAACGCAGCAGATGAAAAATCAGACAAGTCAAGGTGCCAGTTACTTAATATTCACTGTACCAGCTCACGGATTCTCTCCTTCAGCGTCGTATAACGCTTCTGTTCAAAGGTGTTGTCAATCATCTGATTGAAGACGGCCTCGCTTCCCACCACGGTCACACAGGATTTTGCCCTGGTGACTGCCGTGTAGAGGAGGTTCCGGTTCATCAGCATCTGCGGTCCGGAAAGCAGCGGAATAATCACCGCCGGATACTCGCTTCCCTGAGACTTATGTACGGTAACGGCATAGGCCAACTCCAGCTCTTCCAGCTGGGCGAAGGGGTACTCCACAAATTTTCCGTCGTCAAACTCGATCGTCATCTGTTCTGCAAAGGTATTGATCTCGCGGATAATCCCCATATCCCCGTTAAAAATACCCTGACCTCTGTCGATGGGGATTCCGTAGGCTCCCCTGGTCTCCCAGTCGATCTGATAATTGTTTTTCACCTGCATGACCTTGTCGCCCTCCCGGAATCTGGAAGAGCCGTACTCCCGCTCCCGCTTTTTCGGGTCCGGCGGATTCAGGTAATGTTGCAAGATCTCATTTAAGCGCTCCACTCCCAGAAGACCTTTTCGCATGGGTGTGAGCACCTGGATATCTGTCTGTGTTGCGTGTACATACTTCGGCAGCTTCTTTTGGATCAGAGTCAGCACCACGCTGATGATCACGTTGGCATCGTCCCTTTTGAGAAAAAAGAAATCCCGGCTCTTATTGTCCAGAGTCACATGCTCGCCCCGGTTGATCTTGTGGGCATTCATGACGATATCACTCTCCGTGGCCTGACGAAAAATCCGGCTTAAGCGCACCACAGGGAAGCATTTGGACTCGATGATATCTTTCAGAACGCTGCCCGGTCCCACCGAAGGCAGCTGATTCCGGTCACCCACCATGATGAGTCTCGTTCCCGGCACGATGGCCAGAAGAAGGGAATGCATGAGGTAAATATCCACCATCGACATCTCATCGATGATGACCACGTCCGCCTCCAGCGGATTTTCCTGATTTCTTGCAAAGCTTCCGCGGTCCGCGCCATTCTCCGGGACTGCGGAGATCTCCAGCAGCCGGTGAAGAGTCTTCGCCTCACAGCCCGTGGCCTCCGTCATCCGTTTGGCCGCCCGGCCCGTGGGCGCGCCTAACATGACGGACAGACCCTCGGACTCGAAATAAGAAATCAACGTGTTGATGGTCGTCGTTTTTCCGGTACCCGGTCCTCCGGTAAGGACCATAAGGCCGTGGCCGGCGGCCTGAACCACGGCTTCCTTCTGCATCTCATCCAGAATCGTTCCCGTCCGTTTCTCAATAGCCGCCACCTTGGTGAGTACGGCGCTCTCGGAGATCTCGCAGGAAATATTCAGATCATGAAGCATTTTCGCCGTATTCAGCTCCACATAATAGGCCTGGGCCCCGTAAACACAGACTCTGCCCCCCGTCTCCTTGGCCACCAGCTTCCGGTCCACGGCCAAGTCCATAATGTGTTTTTCCACAGCCTCCTGGCTGACTCCCAGAAGGTCCACGGTTCTTTTTTCCAGAATCTCCTTCGGCAGAAAAACGTGGCCCTCGCTCATGGCCTGCTGCAAAACATAGAGCAGACCGCAGCGGATCCGATAATCGGAATCCGTATGAATCCCCACCTTCGAGGCGATCTCATCGGCGATCCGGAAGCCCACGCCGTTGATATCGTCCGCCATCTGGTAGGGATTTTCTTTGATGACCTGATAAATGTTGTTTCCATACTGATTGTAAATCTTCACACCCAGAGTTGTGGAGATGCCGTACTGCTGGAGAAAGATCATGGCTTTTCGCATATCCTTCTTCTCTTCCATCTGAGCCGCAATCTCCCGGGCCTTTTTCTCACTGATGCCCTTGACCTCGGCCAGCCGCTCCGGCTCCTCCTCCATAATCCGGAAGGTGTCCTCATGGAACTTCCGCACGATCCGGGCTGCCAGGGAGACGCCGATGCCTTTCACCGCCCCGGAACCCAGGTACCGCTCGATGGAGAGCTCGTCCTCGGGGGCCTTGATTTCCAAAGTCTCGATCTGAAGCTGGCGGCCGTAGGTGGCATGATCCTTGTAATGGCCGGTGATCTCCACCAGCTCGCCGTCTCCAATATAATGAAGCAGGCCAACGCAGGTGATCTCCTCCCCGTCCGCGATCACGTTCATCACAGTGTAGCCGTTATCCTGATTCCGGTAAATGATATGATCCACATATCCTTCGATCCGCTCCATCAGGCATCCAGCTTTCTGCCGCCGGATACCAGCTCCACATAACGGCCCGTGCCGATGGCCACCGCCGTCATGGGCTCCTCGGCTGTCATCGTGTTGATGCCGGTCTTGGACTCAATGAGTTCCTCCAGGCCGTTTAAGAGCGCTCCGCCTCCGGTGAGGACGATTCCTCTGTCCACCACGTCGGAAGCCAGCTCCGGCGGTGTCCGCTCCAGCACGCTCTGTACAGCCTCCACGATCTGGGAGAGCGCGTCTTTCAGGGCATCGCGCACCTCCTCGGAGTTGACCCGAATGACCTTCGGAAGACCGCTGATGAGATCCCGGCCCCGGACTTCCATGCTCTGGGGTTCCGGACGCTCCACCGCGGTTCCGATACGGATTTTGATATCCTCCGCGGTCTGTTCTCCGATGAGAAGGTTATATTTTCTTCTCACATATTTGACAATGGCCTCGTCGAAATCATCCCCGGCCACTTTAATGGAAGAGCTCACCACAATGCCGTTTAAGGAGATCACAGCCACATCGCAGGTTCCGCCTCCGATGTCCACGATCATATTTCCGCAGGGACGGGAAATATCCACGCCGGCTCCGATGGCTGCCGCGATGGGTTCCTCGATGATCGTCACCTCTCTGGCTCCCGCCAGGTAGGCCGCATCCTCCACCGCTTTTTTCTCCACCTCTGTGATGCCGCTGGGGACACAGATGCTGATCCTGGGCTTGCGGAACGACATCCTTCCCAAAGATTTCTGGATAAAATATTTCAGCATGTGCTCCGTGATCGTGTAGTCGGAAATTACACCTTTTCTCAAGGGGCGGATGGCCACAATATTTCCCGGCGTCCTTCCCAGCATCATCCTAGCTTCTTCCCCGATGGCTTTGATCCTGTTTGTGTCTTTATCGAAGGCCACCACAGAAGGCTCCTTCAAAACAACACCCTTGCCTCTTACATAGACAAGGATGCTGGATGTTCCCAAATCAATTCCGAGATCTGCTGCATTCATCTATCTATATACTCTCCTTCCTGTCTCTGTAACTGTTCAGTGCCTTCGCGGAACAGTGGCCCTGAACAGTTACCTTTTCTTCTCTTTCTGGCGGAAGCAAAGACTTTCCACCATACGTTTTACTGTCATTATACCCAACTTCTTTTTAATTGAAAAGGGCTTTTATAGATTCTTTATCGGATGAACATATTTTGGACACATTTCTGCGCTATAGTGTAAATGTATCAACGAAGAGCTGATACATTTCATAACTCACACATCGCAGTGTCCACACGCTGCGGTGTACTCCCTCAAAATATTTTAATTTTTTCTCTTTCCTTTTAAGCAGAACGCTCCGGTAATCCCCCGGAGCGTTTCTGTTTGCGAAAGTTTTTCTGTCAGTTATAAACTATTTTCGCGGAATCCTATTGTTTCTCAACACTGTTATCAGAAAATTTTATACTTTTCTGCGACTTATTATACTCTTTATGTTTTTTATACTTTTTTTAGTTTTCATCCATATTTTCAACACATCTATAGGATATAGTATAGATGTATCAGCGAGGAGCTGATATATTTCATAACTCACACATCGCAGTGCCCACACGCTGCGGTGTACTCCCTCAAAATATTTTAATTTTTTCTCTTTCCTTTTAAACAAGGAGCCCCGGTACCCCCCGGGGCTTTCTTGTTGTAGTGCTTCAAAAGATCTTTCCTTTCTCTTCAGAAAGTTCATATTTTCTTTTGTTGCTGAACACATTTTATACACAAATATCGGTTATAGTATAAGTGTATCAGCGAGGAGCTGATATATTTCATAACTCACACATCACAGTGTCCACACACTGTGATGTACTCCCTCAAAATATTTTAATTTTTTCTCTTTCCTTTTAAAGCAGAAAACGCTCCGGCAATCCCCCGGAGCGTTTTCGTTTTTATTATCATTTTAGGTATTTCTTTATATAATGCCCAGTGTAAGACTGCGGGCATTTCGCCACCTCTTCCGGTGTGCCTGTCGCGATGACGGTGCCGCCCCGGTCACCGCCTTCCGGTCCCATGTCGATGATGTAATCCGCCGTCTTGATCACATCCAGGTTGTGCTCGATGACCACGACGGTATTGCCGCCCTCTGCCAGTCTTCTCAAAATCTCAATCAGCTTATCCACATCTGCAAAATGAAGTCCCGTCGTGGGCTCATCCAGGATATAGATCGTCTTGCCGGTGCTTCTTCTCGACAGCTCCGTGGCAAGCTTGATTCTCTGGGCCTCGCCGCCGGAAAGCTCCGTGGAAGGCTGTCCCAGACGGATATAGGAGAGACCCACATCGTAGAGCGTCTGAATCTTTCTCCTGATGCTGGGCACATGTTCAAAGAAGGGCAAGGCCTCTTCCACCGTCATATTCAGCACATCATAGATACTTTTTCCCTTATATTTGACTTCCAGGGTCTCCCGGTTATAGCGCTTGCCGCCGCAGACTTCGCAGGGCACATAGACATCCGGCAGGAAATGCATCTCGATCTTCAAAATACCGTCTCCGCCGCAGGCCTCACAGCGGCCGCCCTTCACGTTGAAGCTGAAACGGCCTTTCTTGTAGCCTCTCGCTTTGGCATCCGCCGTGGAGGCAAAGAGATCTCGGATCAGATCAAAGACTCCCGTATAGGTCGCCGGGTTGGAGCGGGGTGTCCTTCCGATCGGGGACTGGTCGATATCGATGACCTTGTCGAGCTGCTCCAGACCCAAAATATCTTTATGCTTTCCGGGAATGATCCGGGCACGGTTCAGGTCTCTCGCCAGCCGTTTGTACAGAATCTCGTTGGTCAGAGAGCTCTTTCCGGAACCGGAAACGCCGGTGATGCAGGTAAAGACACCCAGCGGAATATCCACATTGATGTTTTTCAGGTTATTCTGGGAGGCTCCCAGGATTTTCAGCCAGCCGGTGGGCTTTTTCCGTTCCTTCGGAACCGGAATCTTCCGTTTGCCGGACAGATACTGGCCGGTGATGGAGGCCGGATTCTGCATGATCTCTTGAGCATTTCCCACAGCCACCACTTCTCCGCCGTGCTCTCCGGCTCCCGGGCCGATATCCACGATATAGTCCGCCGCCAGCATGGTATCCTCGTCATGCTCCACGACAATCAGGGAGTTTCCGAGATCCCGCAGATTTTTGAGTGTAGCCAGAAGCTTGTCATTGTCCCGCTGGTGAAGGCCGATGCTGGGTTCATCCAGAATATAGGCCACGCCCACCAGGCCGGAACCGATCTGGGTTGCCAGGCGGATACGCTGTGCCTCGCCGCCGGACAGGGTCCCCGTTGCCCGGGCCAGGGTCAGATAATCCAGTCCCACATCGATAAGGAAACCGATTCGGGCTTTGATCTCCTTTAAAATCTGTCTTCCGATCATAAACTGATGCGGCGTCAGTTCCAGTTCATCCAGGAAAACTTTCAGCTTCTCAATGGAAAGCTCTGTCACTTCCGCAATGTTTTTCCCACCGACGGTAACTGCCAGAGCTTCTTTTTTCAGACGCTGGCCGCCGCAGGTCTTACAGGGCGTGATCCGCATAAACTGCTCATATTCCTGCTTCATGGCCTCGGAAGCCGTCTCCCGGTAGCGTTTCTCCATGCTCCGGATCAGCCCCTCGAAAGCCACATCGTAGACGCCCACACCCCTCTGGCCTTTGTAGTGAACCTTCACCACGCGGCCGTCGGCGCCATGGATCAGCATATGGCGGATTTCCGCCGGAAGATCCTGATAGGGCGTTTTCAGATCAAAGCCGTATTCTTTGGCCAGGGCGTCCAGAATTGCACCGGAAAAGCTGTGCTTGTCCGTGCAGGACTGCCAGCCCATGGCCGTGATGGCTCCTTCTGCGATACTCAGGCTTTTATCCGGGATCATCAGATCCTCGTCAAACTCCATCTTGTAACCCAATCCATAGCAGTCCGGGCAGGCGCCGAAGGGGTTATTGAAGGAAAAGCTCCTCGGCTCGATCTCATCGATGCTGATGCCGCAGTCCGGGCAGGAAAAGCTCTGGCTGAACTGCAGCATTTCTCCGTCCTGCACGTCAACCATGGCCAGGCCGTCTCCCAGCCTCAGAACATTTTCCAGGGAATCGGTCAGTCGTTTTTCGATGCCCGGCTTCACGACAAGGCGGTCCACCAGGATCTCGATGTTGTGCTTTTTATTTTTCTCCAGCTTGATCTCCTCGGAAAGTTCATAGAGATTTCCGTCCACACGGACACGCACATAACCGCTCTTTCTGGCCTGCTCGAAAATCTTGACATGCTCACCCTTCCGTCCGCGGACCACAGGAGCCAGAAGCTGGATCTTTGTCCGCTCCGGCAGAGCCATGATCTGGTCCACCATCTGGTCCACATCCTGCTTTTTGATCTCTTTTCCGCATTTCGGGCAGTGGGGAATGCCGACCCTCGCGTAGAGCAGACGAAAATAATCATAAATCTCCGTGACGGTTCCCACGGTGGAACGCGGGTTGCGGTTTGTGGATTTCTGGTCGATGGAAATCGCAGGCGGGAGGCCTTCGATGCTCTCCACATCCGGCTTTTCCATCTGTCCCAGAAACTGACGGGCATAGGAAGAGAGGGATTCCATATACCGGCGCTGGCCCTCCGCATAGATCGTATCAAAGGCCAGGGAAGATTTTCCTGAACCGCTTAAGCCCGTCAGAACTACAAACTCATTTCTCGGGATATCCACGCTGATCTTTTTCAGGTTGTTGACGTTTGCTCCCCTGATCCGGATCATCGGTTTCTTATCTTTTTCTGCACTCATTCCTCTATCTCCTGTAAATGCTTTTTCAAAACAATCATCTGGTCACGCAGCAGGGCGGCTTCCTCGAAGTTCAGCTCGGCAGCTGCCTGCTTCATCCGCTTCTGCACGTCTTTTACTGCTGCTTCCAGCTCTTTTCTGCTCATGGATTCCGGATCTTTCTCCGGTTTCTTCGGTGCTTCCTCGGTCTCTTTGTAGATGCTGATGGCGTCCCGCACCGCTTTCTTGATGGTTTTCGGAGTGATGCCGTGTTCCTTATTATATGCCTCCTGAATCGCGCGGCGGCGCTTCGTCTCATCGATGGCGAGGCGCATGGAATCCGTCATATTGTCGGCGTACATGATAACATGGCCTTCGGCATTTCGGGCCGCACGGCCAATAGTCTGCACGAGGGAGGTCTCCGAACGGAGGAAGCCTTCTTTATCCGCATCCAGAATCGCCACTAGGGAAATCTCCGGAATGTCCAGGCCTTCTCTCAGAAGGTTGATTCCCACGAGCACATCGAAGACGTTCAGACGCATATCCCGGATGATCTCCGTACGCTCCAGCGTGTCGATATCGGAATGGAGGTATTTCACCCGGATGCCGATCTCCCGCATGTAATCTGTCAGGTCTTCGGCCATGCGCTTGGTCAGCGTCGTGATCAGCACCTTGTTTCCCTTGGCCGTCTCCTTGTTGACCTCACCCACCAGGTCATCGATCTGGCCTTCCACAGGACGGACCTCCACTTCCGGATCAAGAAGTCCTGTCGGACGGATAATCTGCTCCGCCCGGAGAAGCTCATGCTCCGCCTCATACTCTCCCGGTGTCGCAGAGACAAAGAGGATCTGGTCGATTTTGCTCTCAAATTCTTCAAAATTCAGAGGACGGTTGTCCTTGGCTGAGGGCAGGCGGAAGCCGTAATCTACCAGTGTTGATTTTCTGGACTGGTCCCCGGCGTACATGCCGCGGATCTGAGGGATGGTCTTGTGGGACTCATCAATGATAATGAGAAAATCATCCGGAAAGAAATCCATCAGCGTGTTGGGCGGCGTTCCCGGCGCGAGGCCGGTCAGATGCCTGGAGTAGTTCTCAATGCCGGAACAGAAGCCCGTCTCCTTCATCATCTCGATATCAAAATTGGTCCGCTCCGCGATTCGCTGGGCCTCCAGAAGCTTATCCTCGCTCTTGAAATAACGAACCTGCTCTTTCAATTCTTCCTCGATGTGAACGGCTGCTTCTTTGATCTTTTCCATAGGAGTAACGTAATGGGAAGCCGGGAAAATTGCCACATGCTCCAGCGTCCGCTTCACCGTTCCCATCAGAGGATCGATCTCCGTGATCCGGTCGATCTCATCCCCGAAAAACTCCACCCGGACCGCGGTCTCCGAAGACTCCGCTGGAAAGATCTCCAGCACATCCCCCCGCACCCGGAAAGTGCCGCGGTGGAAATCCATGTCATTTCGGTCATAATGGATATCAATGAGCTGATGAATCACCTCATCACGGTCTTTCTCCATGCCCGGCCGGAGAGAGATCACCATCTCTTTATAGTCCACCGGGCTGCCCAGACCGTAAATGCAGGACACGCTGGAGACAATGATCACGTCTTTCCGCTCCACCAGGGCCATAGTGGCGGAGAGCCGAAGCTTATCGATCTCATCGTTGGTCGAGGCATCCTTGGCAATATAGGTATCCGAGGACGGCACATAGGCCTCCGGCTGGTAATAATCGTAGTAGGAGACAAAGTATTCCACGGCATTTTCCGGAAAAAACTCTTTAAATTCCCCGTAAAGCTGGGCCGCCAGCGTCTTATTGTGGGCGATGATCAGCGTGGGCTTATTCAGCTGCTGAATCACATTCGCCATCGTAAAGGTCTTACCCGACCCCGTGACTCCCAGAAGCGTCTCCGCCTGATTTCCCTCCCGGAAGCCCTTCACCAGCTCCGCGATGGCCGCCGGCTGATCGCCGGTGGGCTGATATTCGGAATGCAACTCAAAATGATCCATGGAAACCTCCTTCTTGCACTATCTATCTCTAAGGCGGCTTCGCCGCCCGGTTTGCGCTCTGTCTTCCGATTATAGCAGAAATTTTTTTAAAAGTATAGGGGTGTTTTCGAATATTTGTTCTGTTTTTTATGTCATAACATCAAAGTATTACCTTTTTCCACCCCCATATGCTATAATCCTCTGAGACAAACGAAACTATTTTTAAGGAGTGAACTTTACATGGAATTAGTGAACGGACGGCCGGAAGATACAGCCGGGAGACTGGAGAAAGAAATTCGGACTTATGATTTTCTGGATAGTTTGGGGGTGGCTTATCAGAGGATCGATCATGAGGCAGCCATGACGATGGAAGCCTGCGAGGAAATCGACAAGATGCTTGATGCCACGATCTGCAAGAATCTCTTTCTCTGCAACCGGCAGGAAACCAGCTTTTACCTGCTGATGATACCGGGGGATAAGAAATTTAAGACGAAAGAGCTCTCCTCACAGATCGGCTCGGCAAGACTCTCTTTCGCAAAAGATACTTATATGGAAGAGTTTCTGGATATCACGCCGGGCTCCATGAGCGTGCTGGGACTTATGAATGACAAGGAAAACCGGGTACAGCTCCTGATCGACGAGGACGTGCTCAGAGGAAAGTATATCGGCTGCCATCCCTGCATCAATACCTCGAGCCTGCGGCTTCGCACGGAAGATCTGCTGCAAAAGATCATTCCGGCTATGGAACATGAACCGATCTTTGTAAAATTAGGAACACAATAGTTATATTATATAAGAAACGCCAGCGCAATCTTCCGCGCTGGCGTCTTTCTCTTATTTTTTCAAAATCTTATGAATCATATTCAGCAGCTTATCCCTGCTGACCGGCTTGACCAGGTGGCCGTTCATGCCGGCCTCGTCAAAATGCTTTTCTTCCGGAGTTTTTTCCTTCGGAACGGGATTGGACAGAAGTTCCCGAAGCTGTGACATGAAGAGCGGTTTCTCACAGAAGGCGGTTACTCCGGTTTCCTTCGCTTCCCAGTCATAGAACTGGGTCGCATGGATGCTTTCTGACTCTTCCGCTGCGGCCGGAAATGAAATCAAGCTGCAAGGGAAGAAACCTCTATTTTAATCTCCCAGCCCTCCAGCTCAAAGGGCCGCTGAAACTCATATTTCCACCCCTTCGGAAGCTGAAGCCGGACGACCAGCCGATGCTCATCCGGTTCGCTGCTCCAGTCCATGAAAATGGTTCCGTCCTCGGTTTCCGCCGTTCCGACGGCCCAGCGAAGGCGAGCCGGATGCGGACATATCGTCACGGTTTTCGTCAGCTGCAGCGGCTGTCCAAGACCAAGCACCTGATTCACGATCAGAGCACCGGCTTCTCCATTGAAGGCATGACAGCCGGAAAGGGCATGGACATTCTCAAAGAGGGTTCCCGAGCCGTCTCTCAGCTCCTGCAGATAGACGTCCTTCAGTTCCCGGATCAGCTGTTCGCTTCGTCCCAGACGGGCAAGCACCTCAAAACGGATCATCATGCCGATAAACATGTTGGTCCGGCCCACATTCGGGTTCGGCCGGTATTCCGGGCATGGTCCCAGCGCATTCACAAACTGCTGGATGTAGACTTTATTCTCCAGATGAAAGCCTGACCACAACTCCAGTGCCATGCCGGCCTCCGTCTTAACACCCGTTCTGTGGAATCTGCCATTTTCCAGGACAGCAGCGTCTCCATCTGCTCCGAAAAGCGCCCCGCTGCCCGTGAGACCTTCAATGACCGTCCGCATTTCCTGCGCCGTCTTTGCCCACTCCGGCTTCCGGTACATTTCGGCCGCACGCTCCAGGAGGCAGACCGCCAGACAGTTATTCGGCACATTGATCGGCTGCAGGTTGAACTCTTTGTTGGAAATGGACCAGTCCACGAAGGCGTTCGGCAGATTTTCAAGCAGGCCGCTCTCTCCGCGTAAGGTCAGCATTCCCTCTATAAACCGCTCAATCCGACACGCATATTTATCGATAAACTCCCGGTCTCCGGATCTTTGATAATAATCGTAAAGCTCCGTCACCAGCCAGAAGGACCAATTGGTGATTCCCACTTCCTCCGGACTCTTGTGAACGCCGGGATAGACCTCCGGGAAAAAACTCTTCCATTTTTCATCCGGGTCTGTCAGAAGGAAGTTTTCCAGGAAGTCATGCTCCACCGTCAGATCACCGAACATCAGCCAGCTTGCCGGACCATTGAACTGGGAATCACACAGCCAGCCGCCCCGCTCCCTCTGGGGGCAATCCATATAAATATCCAGGGTACAGAGGCGAAGGGTTCTTCTTGCCGCCTCATAAATGCGGTTCAGCTCCCCATCACTGCAGCTGAAGGAATTTTCTCTTCCGTCCGGATAGGTGTCTTCCAGCAGTCTCGGCCTGGTTACTGTGACTTTTCCCTCTGTCCGCAGTACGAATTTCACATATCTGGTCAGCTTCTGTTCAAAGGTTGTCAGGTGATAGCTGCCCGGAGCCAGATGGTAGCGGGAGCAGTAGGAATTTCCCCGGATCGCTCCATAGAGGCCCCTGTGATCCGTATTGAGCACATCCAGCGTACATTCTTTTTCCACAGAAATCGTAAAGTCAATGAAACCAACATCCGAAAATTCCCGCTCCCACACACAGCCCGTCGGCTGCACTCCCGGAGTGATCTCATACTCTGTCGGCGACAGGCGCTTCATTTTTCCTGAGAAAGGAACACTCTTTTCTGCCCGGATCTGATCGACAAAGTAATTTTCTTCCGGAATGACGGAAAAATAGGTCGGATTGAACAGTTTCGCAAGGCTGAGCGGCGGATTCTCAAAGGCTTCTTTATCCACAACCTCATCATAGATTCCGGTCATTGCCTGCATGTCAAGCGGCCGGTAGGTCGGATATTTGGCATTTCTCGGAAGCCAGCCGATCTTCTCCTCCACCAGTGCCCAGGGCTCCCACTCACTTTTTCCCCGCATCCAGTCGAAGGACGTTGGCGTCAGATCATAATATTCCAGGATTCCCCGGCTATGGCTCATCGTCTCCACAAGACTTCTCCGGTACAGAAGTTCCCTATACTTCCACTCTTCCCCGCCGGTCGCCGCCAGAACCTCTCCGTCCGCATCCAGAATCTCACACAAAAACAGCCCATCTTCCATCGTGCAGTCATTGCAGTATTTTTCCGGTTTGGACAGAGCGACCACTTCCACTGCGATATCTGCCTGGCCTTTGAGCTCCGTCCGGATCTCATCCACGCGGCAGTAATGCTCCGCGGTTCTCGCCGGCCCCGAAGCCAGCATGTTTCCATCCACATACAAGCGGTAATAGGATCTTGCCGCAATGCGGAAGGTCACTTCGCCTGGCTTTTCCAGTTTCGTGTAAAAACCGGCGAACTGATTCCACTTGTTTTTCATCGTTGCTCCCCAAACCGGAAGCGCTTTCTTTACTTCAAACATCCTGAGTTCCTCCCCTTCTGATCTAATCATATCACAATAGCGACAAGATGCAATCTTGCCGCCACATTTTGTGCCGCTTTAAAAAGCTTTTTTATTTTCCTAAAAAGGCATTTAACTGTTCCTGGTTTGCTGCGATCAGGGTGTCCATTCCGGCATCGTCAAGAGCGCTTGTGAACTCTTCATAGTATGAATCCAGATCATCCACGGTGCCATATTCCAGAGAAGAGAGGTACTGGTTCATCACGGAGGTCACGGCTGCGATTTCATTTGAGTAATCGGTCTGATCAAAGGTATAGCCCAGTGCTACGGATTTCTTTTCCAGAGCCTTTTCTGTGTATTCTTCGCTGCGCTGGTAGAAGGAATCCTCGTCCGCCACAGCGACGGACCTTTTCATAACAATCTTATTCTTTTTCTGTAATCCTGCCATCCAGATCCCAGAGAGCTTCCCAGCCATGGGCGCCTTCCCAGAGGAAAACCTGGCCTTTGATGAGGCGGCAGTTTCTGTCGTCCCTGGTGATGGCTTCCATCTCTTCTGCTGTCAGCGGATCTTCGGTGACGCAGGTGAGATTTGACTGGTACTGAGGCTCCTTGACGGAGAAGGGGATCGGTACCTGGCCCCGCTGGGCTGCCCATTTAAGACAGATGTTTGCAGGATGAACGCCATGGGCCTTCGCTGCTGCTGCCACGGAGGGGAGCTCGGAATCTGCCACGTCCTCGGCTGTGCGGTCTCTCTCCGGTCTTGACGGAGAACCCAACGGGCAGTAGCCGATGGGTAAAATGTCATGCTTCACTGCATAGTCGAAAAGCTTGGGCTGCTGGAAGGATGGATGAAGCTCCATCTCCAGAGCCGCCGGTTTGATCCGGCAGAGAGGCAGAACAGCCTCAAGCTTCGGAACGGTCATATTACTCATGCCGATGTAGCGCACCAGCCCCTGATCCACCAGCTCTTCACACTGACGCCAGGTTTTCATGAACTCTTCCACAGAGAAGGGCCTGGAATCCGGGTTTCTGGAGTCGCCGCTGCAGCCCGGTGCATGATAGTTCGGGAAGGGCCAGTGAACGAAAAAGAGGTCGATGGTCTCAAGCCCTAAATCCTTGAGGCTCTGACGGCAGGATTCTCCCACCTTCTCATGCATATCGTTCCATACCTTGGAGGTGATGAAGAGGTCTTTTCTCTCCACCACGCCCTCGTCAAAGAGGCGTTTCAGCACCTGACCGATCTGGGCCTCGTTCTGATAAACGGCGGCGCAGTCGATGAGGCGGTAGCCAAATTTTATTGCTCCGTACACGGCCTCGGAAATCGCTTCCGGGCCGTATTTGTCAGAGCCGAAGGTACCAAGACCAACTGCAGGAATCTCCTCCCCTGTATAAAACTTCCTTTTCGGAACCTTGTTCTGATCAATTTTTTCCATTATTATCTGTCTCCTTCTGTTCAGTCGTTGAATACAACGGCCACTTTACCGCATTTTCCGCCGGCCATAAGGCTGTAAGCCTCTCCTGCTTTCTCCAGCGGGAACTCATGGGTGATGAGGTCTTCCGGATGAATGTTCCAGCGAACGAGACGCTCCACGAGCTCTTCCATTCTCCAGAGAGATGTTACCCAGGAACCGTAAATGGTCTTCTGGCCATGAATGATATCCGGGCTCGGATTGAAGGTGCAGGTGCCGCCCTCGCCGACGAAAGCGATCTTGCCCCACTCTCTGGTAGCACGGATGGCCAGCTGTCTTCCCGGATCACTTGCGGAAGCATCGATGGCTCTCTCCACACCTTTGCCGCCGGTGGCTGCGAGGATCTGATCCAGAGCGTCAGGACCTGGTTTTACGACAAGGTCTGCCAGCCCCAGTTTTTTCGCCAGATCGATGCGGTAATCGTTCATCTCCACACCGATAAGCTTGTTTGCTCCCATGGCTTTTGCCAGCATCAGGGCTGCCAGGCCGACGGGGCCAAGGCCGGTGACAAGAACGGCGTCGTTTCCGCAGATACCGATCTTCTCGATAGCCTCATAAACGGTTCCGAAACCGCAGGCTACCTGTGCGCCGTCTTTGTAGGAAAGCTCGTCCGGAAGGGCAATGAGATCCTTCTCATCTGCCAGAATGTAAGGAGCCATACCGCCGTTTCTCTGCCAGCCGTAAGCCTGACGGAATTTGCTTTTACAGGAAATGTAATAACCTCTCCGGCAGTCATTGCAGACGCCGCAGCCTGAAATATGATAAACGATGACGCGGTCGCCTTTTTTGAAGCGTTTCAGGCCTTCGCCCTCTTCCACGATCTGTCCGCAGGGTTCGTGACCTGCTACCATTCCGGGGATATACCCCTCCGGTCCTTTTCCGGTATGCTCCCTGTAAATGCAGCGGATATCGCTTCCGCAGATGGTTGTTGCCTTTGTTTTGATCAGTACCTGACCGTAACCCGGCTTCGGAATCTCGAAATCTTTTATCTCCACCGTGGAATTTCCCGGAAGGATCGCACCCTTCATCAACATTTTAACCGCCATACTTCCATACCTCTCTTTCTGTATTTTTCACAGTTTACAAGCTCTTTTGATACTTTCAGTATAGCGTTTTCACCAAAAATTACCAGATGGAAACCTGTCCTTTTTGTATCAGAAATGTCGTGTTTTTGAAGGTATTTTGTGGTAAAATCTAAAGTAACTGTACAGTGAAAACCAAGGAAGTGACACTTTCCTTTGTCTGATTTCCATCTGCTGCCTTGTCATTGACCAGCGGATTGGAAAGGAGAAAACTTTTATGCGCACGCTCTACAATGATATGGATATCCACTTTTCCCTGGAAGGCGTTTCTTTCCATGCCCTGAACATTGTTTTTGAACACTTTGAACGAACGATTCCTTCTCACATCCATGGAAACGGCTGTTATGAGATCCACTACATTTCCACCGGACATGGAAAACTGAAGGCCAACGACACCTATTTTGAACTTACACCAAACACGCTTTTTGTCACCGGTCCCCATGTGGAACACGCCCAGACTCCGGTACCGGATGACCCGATGGAGGAATACTGCGTCTATTTCAAGCTGGACAGCAGTTCTCACATGAAGAAAAATGCTTCTGTCCTTCCCTCCTTTATCCGGACTTCCTTCTGGCTCGGTCAGGACCGGCAGGGCATCCATGCACTTATGCTCCGGCTTTTTGACGAGCTGGCCAAACGTTATACCGGTTTCCAGGAACAGGTTCCTCTTCTTCTGACTCAGCTCGTTATCCTCATGGTCCGTAATTACGAACAGCTGCAGATTTCCCGTTCCGTTTTCACGCCCAACAATCTGGCGGATTCCAAATCTGTTATCATTGAGGAATATTTTCTGTACGAATACCAGGATCTTTCCCTGCCGGATCTCTCCGACCGGCTGAAGCTCAGTCCCAGACAGACGCAACGTCTTCTGATGGAATATTATGGAAAAACCTTCCAGCAAAAAAAGGCAGAAGCCCGTATGTCGGCCGCTGCCATTCTGCTTTCCGATCCGCAAAAAAAGATTGCAGAGATTGCGGAAGCACTTGGATATTCTTCTGCGGAACATTTTTCTTCGGCTTTTCGCCGTTATCACCATGTCAGTCCCCGGGAATACCGGAAAGAGCAGTTTTCTTAAGCCTTTTTCACACAGCTTTCCCGCTTGATCAGCTCCACCGGCGTAAAAAAGGTCAGCGGATAATCTCTTCCTCTGATCTGGGAATCCAGTGCCATGGCAGCTGTCCGCCCCAGAAGAGGCATATTCAAGGCCACCGTGGTCAGAGGCGGCGTCAGATAACTGGTGTAAGGAAGATTATCGATGCTGACAACGGAAATATCCTTACCTACCTGGATTCCCTTCTCGCTGAGGGCCCGGTAACCGCCCAGAGCCAGCTCATCCGACGCATAAAGAAGACCTTTGGGAAGATGGCCCTCTTCGATGATCTTTTTCGTGAGCTGATAGCCGTCTTCCGCCCCAAACCATTCTGTAATCCAGACATTTTCCGACGCATCCAGACCGGTCTCCTGACAATATCTTTCATAAAATTCCAGTCTTGTATCCTTGCATGGAAACTGTTTTCCGTCCGCAAGCCGGGTCAGATGATCCTCTGCTCCGACAAAACCGACGCTTCCATCCGTATTCTGGCGCAGATAATTCATTGCCCGGTAAACCACTTCTTTAAAATCCACCTGTATGGAATCAAAGGCCTGCTCCGGAGCCGGATAATCGACGATCACTTTATAAGGAATTGCTTTTACCAGTTCGTTTTCCGGATCCGCGGAAAATTTTCCCATGATAAATAAAGCATCCAGACCGGTCAGCTGCTCATATACTGCCTGATGTACATAATGAAATTCCATCTGCATGGCTGGATTCAGCCGTTTCAGTTCTCCCATCACACTGTTGATGATGACTTCATAATAGCCGTTATCCATGTTGCTTCTTGGAAAACCATATGCCAGAATTCCGATTTTCATTGTTCTGGATAATCCCGGTGTCAGTTTTCCGTTATTTTCCCTCTCCAACTTCTGCCTGACACTGGCATAACGGCGCTTTTTCCCCATTTCATAATTCATTTGTGCTGCCGTGTTTAAAATTTTTTCCCTTGTCTCTTCTCCTACAGAAAAACCCGGATCCTGATTCAGTACCCGGGAAACCGTAGCTTTTGATACACCGCAAGCCTCTGCAATATCATTCAGCGTTGCCATTTTATCGCCTTTCCCTTGTCATTTTCTTCACTTATTTTTACTATATCATACTTCTTTGTTTACCCGCAAGATTTAACCGTGCGAAACCCCTCGTAATTCTTCCGTATTCCATCAAGCATCAAAATCTGCTTTTTAGGGCTAGCCGTATCCTGAAACAGTAAAAATTGCCGTACAGGCGAATGTACAGACGGTTCTTCCCGTTCCTTATCCATTCTTCTGTACGGCAGTCCGTACTTGATTTTTTTTCAGTTTTTCATTCCGGTAATGGCAATTCCCTGAATGATCTGTTTCTGGAAGAAAATATAGACTACCAGAACCGGCACAATAGAGATCATGGTTCCTGCCATCAGAAGCGGATAATTCGTAGCATAGTTACCCTTGAAGAAATTCAGAAGCAACGGAACTGTGAAGGTTTCCGTTTTGTTCAGGAAAATCAGAGGATACATGAAGTTGTTCCACTGACCCAGGAAAACAAAGATTCCAAAAGCAGCCATGGAAGGTTTGATCAGCGGCATGATGATTTTAAAGAAAATCTGTGGAACGCTGGCTCCATCAATGATTGCAGCCTCCTCCAGTTCATCCGGCAGGGAAGCAGTAAACTGGCGCATCAGGAAAACGCCAAAGGCGTTAAACAGGCTGGCCGGAAGGATCAAAGACCAGTGGGTTCCGAGGAGTTTCAGGTTTTTCATGATAATAAACAGAGGAATCATGGTTACCTGTGACGGGATCATCATTGTCGCAAGAAACAGGACAAAAATCACATTATGCCCTTTAAATTTCAGCTTGGCAAAAGCATAGCCTGCCATGGAAGCAGTCAGTAGCTGCACCACTACCACGATAGCCGCAATGTAAAAGCTGTTAAAATACGCTCTTCCGAAAGGCAGGGCTGCCAGAGATTCCGGATAGTTTTTCCACACAAAGGGGCGTGGAATGATGGTCGGCGGAACAGTAAAAATCTGTCCCATACTTTTCACGGAGCTTAAGGCTGTCCATAAGAAGGGAAGCACCATGATGACTGCCCCAAGACTGAGAGCAAGATAGAGAAGAACCGTTGACGGTTTGATTTTTTTACTGTTCATAGTTCACCCACCTTTTTGATCCATACATCTGAACCATCGTAATTGCCAGGATAATGACAAAGAGAATCATGGATGCCGCACAGGCACGACCCATCTTAAATTCCACAAAAGCACTCTGGTAAATATGATATACCAGCGTATAGCTTGCCTTTACCGGACCGCCCTTGGTCATAACGAAGGCCTGGTCGAAAACCTGGAAAGAACTGATAATTGTGTTGATCAATACGAAAAACAAAGTCGGAGAAAGCATGGGAATCGTGATATTCCGGAAACGTGCCCATTTATTTGCTCCGTCAATCTCTGCCGCCTCATAATAAACTTCGGGAATATTCTGAAGACCGGCCAGAAGTAATACCATGTTATAACCAACATTCCACCACACAGAAACGATCACGATGGAGAGCAAGACCATATGCGTATCCGTCAGCCATTTCGGTCCGTTGATTCCAAAAACTGCCAGAACAGAATTCAGAAGGCCGAAATCTCCGTTCAGAATCCAGGTCCAGATAACACCTACGGACACAGAACCGGTTACCACCGGCATAAAATAAAACAGCCGGTACAGAGTTTTCCCTTTGATCTTCTGCACTGCAAGAGCCAGGATCAGGGCCAGTACGATGTTCAGCGGAATATACATGATAGAATAGATAACCGTATTGACCAGTGCTTTCTGGAAATCTGAATCCATAACCTGATGCACATAGTTTTTGACACCCACAAATTTCATGGTATCGGCGATTCCGTCCCAGTCATGAAAACTGATCACAAAGCTCATAACCAGTGGAATCAGTGCAAAAATCAAAAGTCCAATGAACTGCGGGGCTACAAATACCCATCCCCACATTCTACGTCTTTTCTGCATGATTTCTCTCCTTGTAATGAAAGGAGCAGTCCATTTAAGACTGCTTCCTTTCTTTTTTCAGCTTTTACTCGTTCTCTGCGATTACTTCTGCTGCTTTTTCTTCTGCTTTTGCCAGAGTTTCTTCTGCATCTGCTCCATTTACATAAGCTTCCTCGAATACAGCTTTGGTTGCATCCAGAAGTCCCGGATACAGGCCATCCTTTGCACAGTCATCACCAAGAGCCCATCCGGTGGAACGAACCTCAAGGATATGTTTCACATCTGCCGGAACATTGGAATCCAGCATCATATCATCAAGACCGGTAACAGACGGAACAGAAGTTCCAACTCCGGTGATTCTTGCTTCCTGGCCCTGGGTTCCGCAGTAGAAGCTTGCGAATTCCATTGCCTCTTTCACATGTTCGGATTTTGCATTGACAGAAAGATAACCACAGCAAACCTGTGCGGGTTTGTACTGAGAGCCATCCTTTGTCGGATACGGGATATAATCGAAGTCGATTCCTTCTTCATAGAAGGTTTTAGTCAGCCAGCGGCCTGCTGCAATGAAGCCGGTCTGGCCAGACATAAACATGGCATCCTCACCCTGACCATTCGGAAGGGTTCCGCCGTATACGAATCTGCCATCATTGATACGATCGCATACATACTGGAAAGCTTCTTTTGCTTTGTCATCAAATTTGTACTCATCACCCTGCCATACGGTTCCGTCATTTGCAAATACCCAGTTGTAAAGGCGGATGGTATCACCGGACTGGATCATTCCACTCTTTCCGTTCTCTTTCAGGGTATCGCAGATCTTATCAAAATTATCCCAGGTCCACTCACCTTTTTCAAACAGGGACTGCGGATCTTCAAGTCCAAGATCTTCCATCATTTTCGGAGAATAATAAAGAACTACCGGATTACAGTCTACAGACAGACCATAAACACCTTCATCATTTCTTGCTGCGCCCCATACGCCTTCACCAAAATCTTCTTCTTTTACATAAGAATCATCGGTTGCCAGGAAATCCTTCATATTAGCGATGGTTCCATTTTTCACTAGCTGACTCATAACCGTATCCTCTACAAATATGACGTCTGCTGCGGTTCCACCTGCCAGCTGTGTGATCAGCTGCTGACTGTAACCATCACTGGGAGATGCCTCAAAGGTTACATGGATCTTATCCTGTGCCTCATTGAAAGCGTCAACTGCCTGCTGATAAACCTTGATCTCATCAGCATTTCCTCTGGAGGTATAAGTGATCTCCACCTTATCCTCGTCTGCATTTCCAATTACTACATTTGTTCCCAGCAGTGTGGTAAATGCCATCACTCCTGCCATTCCAAGAACCAGTTTCTTTTTCATCGTTTCTGTTTCTCCTTTCATTTACTAAACAGTAATTCCATTGTAGAAAACACCTCTTTTGTTTTAGTAAAATGTTTTCTCTGTTGATGAATCCAATATAGCACTTATATCCAGTGATGTCAACTCTTTTTTTCATTTTTCCGTTGTTTTTACTATACTTCTTTTTCTGATTCAATTTTCTGTATTGTTTTTTTAGTAAAATGCTTGTTTTTTTTTATTTCGTATGCTATGGTAAAAGCATACTAAATCAGGAGGTTTTACTAATGAATATTCCAAAAGTAAACATATCTTTTCGTAAACTTAAAGCAGATGTTGTTTCCTCCAGTGAAGAGGACGGCCTGCTCACTTTCCACTATACGATTTGCCCGGATGCATCTGCAAAGGATTCTTTTCCAGAACGCTTCCAGCTTTCTTCCTCTTCTCTTCCCTATATCCGCCTTCGTATGACATTCCCGGCTCTCGGGATCATCGGCACCTGGATGGCAGATTCCGGTTTTTCAAAAAATCTCCGGGCAGACTGGGCTCCCGGGCAACAAATCAATCTGAGTCATTCTGCTCCTGTGGTCTGCTTCTTCAATGGAAATGACCAGAACTGCCTGACTCTGGCGCTTAGTGAGGCAGCCCGTGATGTTCTTCTTTTTCCTGGTATCCACGAAGAAAATGGGGAAATGCTTCTGGAAGCCGCCGTTCTTCTCTCTGAGCCGCTTTCAGAGGAATACCATCTTTCGATCCGACTGGATACCCGCACACTTCCTTTCTATGAATCACTGAAAGAAGTTTCCAACTGGTGGGACAGTGTATCTTCTGACGCTCCAATGAAGGTTCCTGCAGAAGCCCGGATTCCCATGTACTCCACCTGGTACTCCTATCATCAGGATATCTCCGATGAAGCTCTTTCCAGAGAATACGGTCCGGCAGAAACTCTTGGTATGAAAGCTGTGATCATCGACGACGGTTGGCAGACCTCTGACAATAACAGAGGCTACGGCTACTGTGGTGACTGGGAAAACACACCGGATAAATTTCCGGATTTTGCCGCCCATGTGCAAAAGATCCATTCCCACCATATGAAATGCCTGCTCTGGTACAGTGTTCCTTTTATCGGCCGTTATTCCCGTATCTGGAATCGTTTTTCTGAAAAGCTGCTTCATTATGACGAAGAGCTGCACTGTGGCACTCTGGATCCTCGTTATCCGGAGGTTCGTGAATATCTGGTTTCTGTTTTTGAAAAAGGTATGAAGGAGTGGAATCTGGATGGTTTTAAGCTGGATTTCATCGACTCCTTCCGCTCTTATCCGGATACCCCCGCTTATTCCGACACCATGGATTATTCCGAAATCCAGGACGCTGTCTATGCTCTGATGTTGGAGATTTCAAGAAGGCTGCAGAAGCAGAACCCTTCTCTTCTCATTGAGTTCCGTCAGAATTATATCGGGCCCAGGATGCGCCGGTTCGGTAATATTTTTCGTGTGGGAGACTGCCCCTTATCCGGTATCAGCAACCGGGTAGGAATCACTGACTTAAAGCTCATCAGTGGAAACACTGCCGTTCATTCTGATATGCTCATGTGGCACAGGGACGAGAAGCCAGAAGATGTAGCAATTCAGCTTATTAATAACATCTTTGCGACTCTGCAGATCTCCGTACATTTAAATGAACAGACCACGGAGCAAAAAAAAGTTCTGGCTCATTATCTGAACTTCTCCACCAAATACCGTGAAGTTCTTCAGTGTGGAGATTTCCGTGCGCATGCTCCACTGGCTCTTTATCCACTCCTGGAATCATGCAAAGACCAGATATGGATCTCGGCCTCTTATAAGGAAAATCAAATCATCCCCAGTCCGGATCCTGCTTCCTATCGAGAAACCATTTTTCTCAATGGAACAAAAACCCCGGAACTTACACTCCGTTTCTCCGCTCCAGGTGTCTTTCTCATCAGAAAACTGGATTGTTTCGGAGAAATTGTGCATGAGGAAACAAAAGCACTTACAGCCAGTGTTCATACCTTTCAGGTAAGTCAGGGAGGTGCTCTTTTCCTCTATCCTTCCGAAGCATCGAAATCCGATGTCGCTATTCACTCATAAATACGATTGCTTAACGTTCTGTACACTTGAAGCAACGAAAAGATTCTTCTGCATGCAAGCCATAAAAAAAGGCTGTCGCCCGACAAAGATTTTGTCGGTACGACAGCCTTGATTTTTGTTTTTTGATCTGATCAATTCCCACTCAGATATTTCTCAATTTCCTTCATGGCCTCTTCCTCGTCGATTCCGTTGGCGGAAACAACGATGCTGTCACCGTAGTTCAGGCCCAGGGTCATCATTCCCATGATACTCTTGGCGTTTACATGGCGATCCTCACTCTCCACATAGATCTCGCTGTCGTACTGGCTGGCTACCTGTACAAGCAGTGCCACCGGACGTGCCTCCAGACCGTTTCTGATTTGGATCATCACTGGTTTCTTAATCATAATAATGCTCCTCCTTACTTCCTCTCAGCGTTTCCGCTAAATTACTTAGTTTTCTTAATCTATGGTTGACTCCAGATTTTCCAATGGGTGGGTTGTGCATAAGCCCCAGTTCCTTTAAAGATGCCTCCGGATTTTCCAGGCGAAGATCCGCCGTCTCCAGGAGTTCCTCCGACAGGTCCGAAAACCCGCCTGCTGCCTTCAGGTATCTGATATCTTCTGTCTGTTTGACAGCCGCGCTGACTGTCTTATGAATGTTGGCAGTCTCGCAGTTGACCTTCCGGTTCACAGAATTTCTCATTTCCTTGAGGATACGCACATTTTCCAGGTCCATCAGCGCGACATGCGCTTCCATGACATTCAGTAAATCGACGATCTGCGCGCCTTCTTTTAAGTATACCACAAAATATCTCTTTCGGCACACTATTTTTGCATCCATATCAAAACTTCCGATGAGCTCCTGAATCTGCCGGGCTTTTGCCTCGCTGGAACAGACAATCTCAAAGTGATAGGATTTGTTGGGATCGCTCATGGAACCGGTACTTAAGAACGCTCCCCGGATAAACGCCCGCTTACAGCATGTCCTCTGAAGGAGAATATTATCCGCAGCGGTGAGGTTTTCCCGGATCTCCATATGGCCGTCGATGAGTTTCAGGGCCTGGAGCACCCGGAGCGCATCTTCATGCTTCGGCACCAGAACGTTGTAAATTCTGGTCTTCTGCGGCTTCTGATGCTGTCGGATCGAAACCTCTGGTTCTATATTAAATATTTTCTGCAATAATGTAAAGCATTTTCTCGCCACAGGCAGGTTATCGGTCTGGATTTTCACCCGGTAACGGTCGCCGCTGGTGATGACCACGCCGCCGCACATGCCCATGATGGCTGCCAGTTCCGCGATCTGGCAATGTCTTGCCGTGCTGACTTTCTGTGAAAGCTCCTCTTTCACTTCCCCGGAAAATGACATCTCTCTCACCTCGACACATCCCGGTGTTCCAGCCGGACTCCATATTCTGAGCGGTCGCTCAGCGCCTCAAAAAGCTTGTTGGCCAGTGTCACCGAGCGGTGCTTGCCGCCGGTGCAGCCGATGCCGATGACCAGCTGATTCTTGCCTTCCAGTATGTAATTGGGAATGAGGAAATTCAGCATGTCCACGAGCTTGTCCAGGAAGATATGGGAGATCTCGTAGTCCATAACGAAATCCTGAACCTCCTCATCGTTTCCCGTCTTGTATTTGAGTCCGTCCACATAGTAGGGATTCGGCAGAAAACGAACATCAAAAACCAGGTCACAGTCGTTGGGAATCCCGTATTTGAAACCGAAAGACAGAACAGTGATCATCAGATTCTTGAAGTTCTTTTCTTCCACCAGGATCTGTTCCAGGGCCTTCTTAAGTTCCCTCGTGAGCAGCTGACTGGTATCCAGAATATAGGTGGCGTTCTCCTTTAAATAAAGAAGCTTTTCTCTCTCGAGGCGGATACCATCCTCCACCCGGCCCTGTTTGGCCAGGGGATGGGCACGCCTCGTCTCCTTGTATCTCTTGACCAGAACCTCGTCGCTGGCCTCCAGATAGAGGATCTGGTAGGCCACGCCGGATGCTTTTAAGTTTTCCAGTACCGAGGCCATCTCATCCAGGGAACGGCCGTTTCGGATATCCACGCCCACAGCCACCTGACTGATATCGCTTCCGGGCGCATGAGCCAGCTCCGCAAACTTCGGAAGCAGAGCGATGGGGAGGTTATCCACACAGAAATACCCCATATCCTCCAGCATTTTCAGGGCTGTGGATTTTCCCGCCCCTGACATTCCGGTTACAATGACAAATTTCATTCGAATTCTCCCAACATCTTCACTTCCGGCTCCAGACGGACGCCGAAACGCTCTTCCACGCGGTCAGCCACTTCTTTTATCAAAAGCTGTACGTCCTTTGCGGTGGCCCCGCCTTTGTTGATAACAAAACCGCAATGCTTCTCGGAAACCTGCGCTCCGCCGACAGAGAAGCCCCGAAGCCCTGTATCCATAATCAGTTTTCCTGCAAAATAGCCTTCCGGCCGCTTAAAGGTGCTTCCCGCGCTGGGGTATTCCACCGGCTGTTTCGTGATGCGTTTTTCCTTCAGATCCTCCATCACGGAACGGATTGCTGCCGGATCGCCTTTTTTAAGCTCTAAGGCTGCACCCAGAACAAAATAATTTTTCTTCTGGATCACGCTGGTCCGGTAACCCAGCTCCAGCTCCTCTCTGGAAAGTCTTAAGAACTCTCCTTCCTCTGTCACCACATCGCTGTAGAGAATCACATCCTTCATCTCTCCGCCGTAAGCTCCCGCGTTCATGACCACAGCGCCGCCTAAGGTTCCGGGGATGCCGGAGGCAAATTCAAGCCCGGTCAGTCCCTGTTTCGCCGCCTGATTGGCCAGACGGACTAGAAGTGCTCCTGACTGGGCGTAAATATCTTCCTCTTCTATGGTGATGTCTGAAAAATTTTTAAACAGCTGGATCACAACGCCCCGGAAGCCTTTGTCTCCCACGAGAAGGTTGCTCCCGTTTCCAAGAACGGCAAAGGGAAGACTTTCCGCCTTACAGAGCTGAATCACCTGACGGATCTCCTCTTTCGTATGAGGTGTCACAAAGTAATCCGCCGGGCCGCCGATCCGAAAGGTCGTGTGCCGACTCATGGGCTCCTCTGTGACCACTTCCCCGCTGCCGGCTGCCCGGTGCAGAAGTTCCACTAAATTCTGATCAATTTCCATTTTTACTCTCCTGCCGCAGATGGGCAGACTTCTGCCCTGTGCGCTTTCATGCCTACCATCATACAACAACAAACCGATTTCTTCAAGCCCTAAGTTTAGAAAAGCACCCCGAAGTCTTCCGGGGTGCCATAAAAATTATTCTTCTAAATCCTGTTCTTCTTCCAGCTCCTCTTCTTCCTCCCGTCTGGCAAGCGGAATTGCCGCTTCCATTCCTTCTTCCAGAGGAATCTGAATCAGCCGCCGCTGATTTTCCAGGATCAGTGTCAGGAAGAACAGGGCCAGGCAGAGGATGCTTAAAATCGTACCTTCCCAGAGTCCGGGCGCCGTGTAATCGAGAGCAATCTCGTGACTTCCCTCAGTGAGGTCGATACCGAGAAGGGAACGGCCCACCGCGTAGGTCTCGACGGTTTTTCCGTCCACCTTCACCTTCCAGCCCGTATCATAGGGGAGGGAGAAAAGAAGGGTTCCGTCCTGGTCGGCGTCGATCGTACCGCGGATTTTTCCGTCTTTCACATAGTATGAGCCATCCTCGCTGTCGGTCACAAGCTGGGACGAAGCCAGTTTGTCATGAACCATCTGGTACTCTTCATCGGAGCAGATGTAGACGTTGGCCGTCACGCTGCCCTCCTGATTTTCGCTGAACTCACAGGTCACAGTGGCGATCTCATCCTCGTCAAAACAGCCCAGATCGTAGAGATGATCGTTGTACTTATCGTAGGATTTCGTGTAGTCCGGTGTGGAAACAGTGATTTTTTCCGTCTTTCTCGTGACTTCAAGATAGGCCTGCATGCCTGCGGGAATCACGATATCGTAGCTTCCGCCGTCAGTCATCTCAATGCTCTGGTTCAGTGTGAAAAGCGGTCCTTCGTTGACTGCCAGGGCCACGAACTCATTCTGGACGTCGGCGGCGTTTCCGCTGTCGATATCCCAGTCCTTGATATCCGAATCCACCATAAAACCGATAGAAAGTGCATTATCGTTCCGGTAAAGGGCCAGAGGCTCCTCATAGTCCACCTGCTCCATCTGATAGAGACGGTCGGTGACGGTTCTGGATTCTACATATTTGACGCCTAAAATATCGTTGAAAAGCTTCGTAAGGCCCACATAGCCGCTCTTGTTGGTCCGGGCCTCCATACCGAGGGCCTTACAGAGATCCACGGTGGACGCAGGCATCGTGGAGGAAAAGAGCATGACGCCGTCTCCGCCCATGAACATATCCGCATTTCTCATCCGGGTGCTGTCGATGTCGCTCCGGTAGAAGCTGCTGCCATCCTCATTTCTCGCCATGAGTTTTTCGTAGGCGATCTGGTCATCCAGATAAGTCTGCCGGCTGACCGTACCGTTCATGCTGACGCCGTAGACTGCCGTGGCCGCCATCTCCACCACGCCGATGAAGACGAGAACCCGCTTGAAGAGTTTTTCCTCCCGGGCTTTTTTCACCAGACCGTAGAGAAGCAGGAGCACGCCGTAAACCGTCAGCAGAAGCTCTGTAGCCAGATAAACGTAAAACTCCCGGTCCCCCAGGCTCGTCCACCAGGAATAGCCTGTGAAAGCCAGCGGAACCGCCGCCGCGATCAGCACTCTTGTGCCAGAGAGGTAGCGCACATGCCAGAGGGCCTGATGGGCCATGACAAGAAGCATGGCGATGTAAAGGAAGGCGAAACGGTTCGGAAGACCGTTCTGCGTATGGAAGCCGTGCCAGATAAAGTTCAATATATTGGTGTCAAAGCTCATGAAAAGCAGGACACAGAGCGCCGTCTTGGCGATCCGCTCCCGGAGACTTACATACTTATCCAGCAGGAAAAGCACCGCAAGGACCAGTGTCAGTACGCCGCAGAAAGCATTGAGTTCATACTGATGGTCCGCGATATTGATGGGCTCCACAAAGGCGAACTGGCTCGTAAGCTGGGAAGCGTCGTGAAGGTAAAGCTTCGGAGGCCAAGGAAATTTGTTTTCCGCGGACTCGGTGACGCCTAGTCCTAAGAAGGCCGGAACCAGCATGATAGCCGCCATACCGCCGGAGAGCAGCGCATACCAGCCAAAGGTCAGGGCGCTGGTGAAAAATTTCTTCACCGTCAGCCCTTTTGTACTGATCCACTGTACCAGCAGGTAGAGGCAGGAGAACAGGCAGAGCATGAAGCCGATGTAATAGTTGCAGTAGAGGGCGTAGAAAAGAGAAACGCAGAACATTTTTCCGTTTCCGCCCTTTACGATGCGCTCGATGCCGAGCATCACCAGCGGCAGCATGGCGATACTGTCAAACCACATAAGGTTGAAATAGTAGCCGATCATGAAGCTGCTGAGGGCATACATCGTGCCGAAAAGCACCGGAAAATAGCTTTTTCCTTTTTCCTTGTAAGCCAGATACCAGCTGAAGGTACAGCCACAGAGCCCCAGCTTCAGGACGATGAAAAGAGCCATCACATCCATCATGTTCCGCTTCGGGAAAAGCACCAGCAGGAAGTTCATGGGGCTTGCGAGATAATAAGCGATCGTCGCCCAGAAATTGATCCCCAGGCCGCCTCCCATGGAATAGAGGAAGCTCTCGTTATTCACCAGCTTCTCATGAAACTCGGTAAAGAAGGGAAGGTACTGGTGAAGGGAATCGATGATCAGCACGCCGTGGTCTCCGAAGGGATAAACCAGGTTCACGGCGAAGCTCACCGCCACCACCACGGCCGGAATCACAAAGCCGAAGGCGGCACAGCGGCGGATCCTTTTTTTCTCCAGAAGTTCTTCCGGGGAAAGGAACTCTTTCGGGGTCTTGTCCTTGAATACGAAGCACTTGCTGAACACATAGTTCAGGACCAGCACCACCACCTGAATCAGCAGCTTGCCGATCATATCCGGCACACCGAAGACACAGCAGAGAATCACCACGCCGAAAATCTCGATAAACATCGTGCTGAGGCGCATGCCGATGAACTGCCCCGCCTCCACAAGAAGCTCCCGGATTCCCCTCGTCCTGCTCTCAAAGACGAAAATCTTATTCACCACATAGGCGAAGAGAATGGACAGGGAGATCGAGAGAAAGTTGGCAATGGTAATGTCAATTCCCAGAAAATGCCGGAAAATAGCATAGGAAATCAGGTTCACAAGAGTTGTGCATCCGCCGAAAAAGATGTAGCGGATGGCCTGATTCTGAAACAGTTTTTTTATCCAGTTTGTCATCTTGATACCTCTCTAAATCGCAAAATCTGTCCCTAGTATACCTTTCTTCCTATTAAAAAGCAATCAGTTTTCCCTTAACTCTTTCTGAAGACGGACGGAATACAGGATCTTCTCCTTCACCTTTCTGCCGGTCAGCTGTTCCAGGGCCTCGGTATAGTAGTTGAGCTGGGCCGCATATTTTCGGTAAAGGACCGCTTCCCCGCCTTTTTCCACATAGTCGGTTTTGTAATCCACCAGGATAAGGCCGTCTGCTTCCTCGAAATAGGCGTCCACAACTCCCTGGATCAAGAGCTTTCGTCCCTCTTCGGCTTCCGGGTAGAGCCGGGCTGCGGGGATCGCATAGATGAAATGCTGCTCCCGGAAGAGAACACCAGCCTGCTGCGCCCTCGCCATCCGCTGCCCCAAGGCTCCTTTTGAGAAGCATAAGATTCTCCGGCAGTCGATGGCGGCGGCCTCCTCTCTGGTGAGCCGCCCTTTCTCTTTCAGTTCCTGAAGCTGCTCTTCCACGGCTTCCAGGCTCTCCGCCCGGGTGAAATCGAGATACTGTAAGAAAATATGGTAGGCCGTTCCCCGGGCCGCTCCCTGGACGGGGGCTTCGTCTTTCAGAAAGTCCGGAATGATCTCTTCGACTTCCGGAAGCGCTTCCTCCGTTCCTGTTTTTAAATCTGTCTGTTCTTTAAAAAGAGAGTCCTCAAAGATCCTCTCCCAGTCTTCCCAATCTGCTTCTTTTTTCGATTCTTCTCCGTAAAGAAGCTCACTCTCCGTCTCCAGCTCCGCCTCGCTCTGGCGCTTGAGCTGGGAGACCGTAAGCTTCACCGGAATCCGCTGGTAATGCTGCTCTTCTGCCTCTGCCATGCGTTTTCCCAGAATCTCGTGAAACTCCGGTTCGTAGATTTCATCGGAGCGAAGAAGCCTGAGGCTCTCGATATCCAGAGCTTTTCTGGCCTCCTGCTCCACGCCACCGGCCAGAAGATCCTGCACCGATAATTTCCGAATCGCCACCGGGGTCGTCCAGACCGCATCCTCTTCCTCACGCAGGGGCCGAATTTCGCCTTTTTCTCCCAGAAGCTCCCTGGCGCTCTCGTACTTTAAGAGCACCGGCATCAGAAGATCGAGGTACCCTCCGGCCCCCGAAAGGATCTGATAGGAAAGGCCGTATTTCAGAGGTGACGCGCTCTGGCACCAGCGCTCCAGCTTTTTCTCAAGGCCGGAGACGGCTCCCGTAAGGATCAGTTTTTCTTTCGCCCGGGTCAGGGCCACATAGAGAACGCGGATCTCCTCGCCGATGTTGTCGTCGTTGACCTTCGCCTGAATGCAGCGCTTAAAAAGAGTGGTCCGGCGAACCCGCAAAACCGGGTCCACCATATCAAAGCCGATGCCAAGGTCCGCATCCAGCACCATCCGGCTTCTGGTGTCCATTTTGTTGAACTGCTTTTCCAGACCTCCTAAGAAAACCACAGGAAATTCCAGGCCTTTGCTTCGGTGAATACTCATGATCTGGACCACATTCCGGTTTTCCCCGAGACTCTGGGCCTCGCCGTAATCTACGTCGTACTTCTGCAGATTCTCGATGTAGCGGATGAAATTAAAGAGACCGCGGTAGCTGGTTTTCTCATAATCCCAGGCCTTCTGAACCAGCATTTTCAGGTTCTGTGCCCGCTGCTCTCCCGCCGGCATGACCGCCGCTTCCTCTGCATAGCCGGTCACATCAAAAATATACCAGAGCAGCTCATGGATCGGCGTGAAAGCTGCCTGCTGCCGGAAATCCTCCAGAAGAGCGTAGAAATCCTCCAGTTTTTTCCGAAGCTTCTCGTCCTCCCCGTTTTCCCGGTACCAGCGGCAGCTCTCATGGAAGGCTTTTTCCTCCCCGCAGCTGCTCCGGATCAGGGCTGTCTCCTTCTTCGTGAAACCGCCGATGGAGGAAAGGAGCACCGCCGCCAGAGGGATGTCCTGACTGGAATTGTCGATGATTTTCAGGAGGGACAGGACTACCTGCACCTCCCGTGTGGAAAAATAGCCGCTCCGCGTGCCCACATAGACCGGGATTCCCATATTCTCCAGCACCTTTCCATAGCTTTCCGCAAAGGCGGAGGGGGAACGGAAGAGGATCACGATATCCTTAAATTCGATTTTTCTCATACTGCCGGTTTTGCCGATGGTTTTATCGAAAATTTCCTCTTTTCCCACCATCTTTAAGATCCGCTGGCCGGTCAGCTCCGCCTCCAGCTCTCCCGGTGTCATCCGAACCCTTTCCATCAGCTCCTCATCCTCGTCAAGATCCAGAAGAAGAAGCTCAGGCCGGAGGGTCATCGGGTCCATTTCCGGATAGTCTGCTCCCGGATAAAGGGCCGTCTCCGCCGTATAGAGAATTTTTCCCGGATTCTGGCGCATGACCTCCCGGAAAATCTCGTTGGTGAAGGCCAGAATCTCCCGGCGGCTTCGGAAATTCTTTTTCAAATCAATGCGCTGGCAGTCGGAATCCTCCAGCGTGTAGGTCTCATATTTTTCTAGGAAAAGCTCGGGTCTTGCCAAGCGGAAGCGGTAGATACTCTGCTTCACATCACCCACCATGAAAATGTTCCGCAGACCCTCGTGCTCCCTCGAAACCGCCGTCAGAATGGCCTCCTGCACCAGGTTGCTGTCCTGGTACTCGTCGATCATGATCTCTTTGAAACGACCGGAGAGCTCCTTCGCCGTATCCGTCGGCTGTCCCTCCTCATCCACAAGAATCGAGAGAGCCAGATGCTCCATATCGTGGAAATCGCAGAGATTCCGCGCTCTCTTTTCCTCGGCAAAACGCCGGGTAAAGGCAAGGGTCAGCTCCACCAGCACCTTCATGGGCCGGCCCGCCGCCTGCATATCCGCAAACTCCGTCTCGGGACTCTCGGCAAAATAGTCCTCTTCCAGGGCCTTAATCTCGTCTTTCACCTGATCCCGGAGGGCTTTCACCTGTTTTTTCTTGTTTTCGTCGATCGTTTCATCCTTTTTCGTGGAAAGTCTCGCCCATTTATCCATGGACTGAAAGGCCTGGTAAAACTCCCGGTAGCCCTTCGCTCCCTTGCATTTTTCCAGATTTTCCAGGTCGGAAAGGATGGCCGGCTCATAGAGATAGGGTCCTCCATTCTCCTTACAGATGGAAAGAGCCTTCTCCAGCAATTCCTCGAGATCTCCGATGAGTTCCCGGGTGGAATTGAGCCACCCCTGAAGCCACCCGGCATTTTCAAATTCTTCCATCGTCCGGGCGGAATAGACGCTTAAGCATTCCTCCAGCCATTTTTCGGGATAAGGATAGCTCATGGCAAATTCATAGAGACGGAGAATGGAATCCTCGAGGATCTGGTCATTTTTTCCGGTGGCAAGGCACTCCACAAACTCCTGAAATTCCGGCGTCGCCTCCTCAAAATAGCTCTCCAGAAGCTCCTGAACCACCTGGGTCTTGAGAAGTTTCCCTTCGCCCTCGTCCATAACCCGGTAGTTTGGGTCCAGACCAATGACGTGGAAATAGCTCTTTAAAATGTAACTGCAGAAGCTGTCAATCGTGGTGATCTGGGCGCTCTGGATCAGCGTGAGCTGCCGGGTCAGATGCTCCTCCTCTTCCCCCTCGGAAAGCTTCTTCTCTATGGCGGTATTCAGACGCTCCCGCATCTCTCCCGCCGCCGCCCGGGTGAAAGTCACGACCAGAAGCTCGTCGATATCCACAGGCCGGACCGGGTCTGAGATCAGATTCAAGATCCTCTCGATAAGGACCGCCGTCTTTCCGGAGCCCGCCGCTGCGGAGACCAGGAGATTCCGGTTTCTGAGGTCGATGACCTTCTTCTGGTCTGGGGTCCACTGATTGCTCATTTCATCTCCTCCTCGATCTTTCTCAGTGCTTCGTCGGCGCTTAACTCCTCCAGCCGACGGAATTTCATACTTTTATCCTTCAGATCAAAGCCGCAGACGCTGCGGAAGACGCAGTAATCGCAGGCGGTCTGATTTTTCCGCTCATAGGGCAGGCGCTCCGCCTTTCCTTTCAGGATCTCGCTTCCAAGCTCCTGCATCTTTTTGCCCGCGTAAGCCGACATGGCTGCAAACTGCTTTGTGCTGGCGGTCCGGGAGGCTTTTCCGAGAGACCCGTCCTTGTTGACGGAGACCGGGATCACGCTCGAAGTTCCCTGTAAAAAGCGGTCCATGGACTTGATGATCTCCTCGCGGCTGTTCACCAGACCGTTGACCTTCAGTTCCTTTAAGAGCTGTTTTCGGATCTCATCGGGATCTTCGTCCCCGGAAAGCTCCAGCAGGGGATCTTCCACATGATAATAGAAGATTCCCGCCGGGGTCACGGTTTTCTCCTTCTTCGCCCGGCGCTCCAGCTCGAGAGCCGCGTTCAGATAGACCATGAGCTGCAGCTGCAGGCCGTAATAAAAAGCCGCCAGGTCAAATTTCGTGTTTCCGGACTTATAATCCACCACTTTCACGAAAACCTCTTCCTCATTTTCACAGTAATCGATGCGGTCAATCCGGCCTTTGAGCTTCATCTTTGTGTTGTCAGGAAGGCTCAGATTCACCGCTTCCAGATTTTCAATCGCGGAAAAGGGCACCTCGAAGTTTCCGGGCTCGAACATGCCGCTCCGGATCTGAATCAGCAAAGCCCAGATCGTGCGGCCCATGATCCGCCGGATCCGTTTCAGCGCATAGGCGCTCCGGCTGTCCTTCTTAAGACCGGGGCTACGGATAAAGGCCGCTGCCTCAGAGACAGCCTCCTCTGTGAGCTTTTCCGCCTCCTCGTCGGGCAGGTCAAACCAGGTCCACTCGCTCGCTTCCACCTTTTCTGAAAAGATCTCCAGCGCCTTGTGGAAAAGATTTCCCATATCCACCGGGGCAAATTCCAGCGTTTCCCGCTCGGTAAGCCTAAGGCCATACCGCAGGAAATGCTCGCAGGCACAGGCCGCGAAGGTCTCCAGCCGGCTCACGCTGTTGGTCAGCACGTTTCCGTAGAGGGCCTTCGCCGCCTCCCTTCCGATGCCGGAATCCTCGTTCCCGGCGAAAGCCGCATGGAGAAGACGCTCCAGCTTTTCCTTCCATTTCGGCTCCTTACTGTACCAGAGATAGAGTTCCTGAAACTCCGGAGAAAATTCCCCCTCTTTCATTTTCAGAATCCCCTCGGTCAGACAGGAGAGGCCGTTTTCCGGCGTCCAGACCCGTTTTTTGAAGGACTGGTCCGCTTCCTCGTCGGTCACAGAAAGCTCCGGGAAGAGCCTCTGAATCCGCCCCACCACATAGGAGGGCCGCATCGCTTTTCCTTCGAGATCTGCCTTCGCCATCGTCAGATAGAGCCGCTCGGAGGGCTTCGTAAGATGCAGATAGAGATAAAAACGCTCCACAAAGCTGTTTTCCCTGGTTCCCGGTGCCAGCGTCACGCCCTGATCCGAGAGGAAGCTTCTCTCCTCCTCCGAGAGGATACCTCCGCCTTTTCCCGCCGAAGGCACGATACCCTCGTTGAGCCCCAGGAAAATCAGCACCTTGATGTCTTTGAGACGGGTTCGCTCCATGTCGCCCACCAGCACCTCGTCCAGCGAGGGCGGAATCAGGCCCACGCGGCTGTCCTCGAAACCGGCCTCCAGAAGCTCCTTATAGTCCTTCAGGCTCATGACCTCGTCGCCCAGAAACTCTACCAGCTTGTCAAAGAGACTGATGACCGTCCCGTAGATCTGGTGATAGACCTTGGCCTCGTCCATTTTTCCCTGTTCCTCAAAGTTCTTTTCCATCTGAGTGAGCTTCTGCTGAAGCTTTTCCCCGGCGATGAAACGGTAGAGCCCTTCGGTCCGCTGGCGCACTGTGATATTTTTTCCCCGCATGGCTTCCGTGTAAGCCGCTGTCTTCTCAAGGAAAGTCTCCCTGAACGCATTAAGCCTCGGCAAATCCTCGGCCGAAAAGCTTCTGGTCTCCTGAGTCCACTCCTTTTTCCACATGGAATATCCCCGGATTCCCGCCGCCAACACATAATTTTCCACATAATCGATGGTCTCCGGTGCAAAATCCACCAAGCCGCAGCGAAGGAAGCGGAAAACCGTCTCATAGCTGTAATCGCGGATCAGCATTTCCAGCGCCGCCTTCATAAATTCCAGGAACGGATTTAAGAGAACGCGTTTCGTCTCATCGATAAAGCAGGGAATCCCGTACTTCGGAAAGACCCGGCGGATCTCCCGGGCGTAGGTCTCCATGTCGCCGCTGATGAGGGCGATCTCCCGGAAAGCAAGCTTCTGCTCCCGGGTCAGCTTCAGGATCGTCCGGGCCGCAAACTCCGCCTCCTCTCTCGGATTCGCACAGGCGTGGATCGAAATTTCATCCGACGGCTTCTCCAGGTAAAAGATCCCCCCGGCAAAATAGTTTTTTCCCGTGCGGAACAGATGGCTCTCAAGAAAAGCAAGGGCCGGGCGGCCATTAAAGCGGCGGACACCCTTTCTTCCCAGAATCACCGACTCCAAAATTTCCGTACCAGTCTCCTTACAGAGGTTCGTCAGGCTCTGGATCGTCTTCTGACTGAGGTAGAACAACTCATGCATTTTCCCGAGCTTTCCCCAGTCCGTACGGGGATCGACGGTCACAGTCACGAGGATTTTTTTTGCCCGCGGAAGAAGTTTTTTAAGGAGGGCAAGCTGAATCGGGGTAAAGCCCGTATAACTGTCCAAGGCGATCGTGCAGCCTGAGAGGAGGCCTGACTCCTCCGCATGCTCCGCCAGCACCTCCAGAAGTTCCTCCGCCGTCACATAGTCCTTCGCCATCCGCTCCTGAAAGGCCTGGTAGAGGATACCGATATCCTTCCATTTATAATAGAGGCGGGGCTGGCCCTCAAGGCCTTCCAAGATCCCGTCCATCTGTTCCGGCTCGATCCGGTACTGAGCCAGCTCCGAGATCATGGATTTCACCTGGCTGATGTAGCCGTTTTTCTCCATACTTCCTTCGAGAAGGGTCAGCTCTTTCTTGTGCTCCATGGCGCAGCGACGGATCACCAGATTTTTTCCGGTCTCCTCGAGGACCCGCCTCCGGTCCGCCCCCAGGTCCTCCAGAACCCTGAGGGCCAGACGCTGAAAGCTCAGCACATCAATATTTAAGATTCCTTTCCGCGGATGAAGCTCGGTCAGATTCCGCTGAATCTCCATCGTAAACTGCTCCGGTACTAGTACCAGAAAATTTTCTTTTGGTGCAGCCAGGGATTCCCGGATCACCGTCTCATACAGATAACGGGACTTTCCGCTTCCCGAGCTTCCCAGGATAAACTGAAGGGGCATATTTTTCTCCTTGTGAAAGAAAAGCCTTACCGGGTAGATTTCCGGTAAAGCTCTTCTCTTTTTTCAATCTTATTTCGCGAGCTGGGCCAGGCGCTCTTTCACCTGAGCCATCATCTCCGTATATTTGGTCAGTTTCGCTTTTTCTTCATCGATCTTGGCCTGGGGCGCTTTGCTGATGAAACGCTCATTGTTCAGCATGCCGTTAGAACGTGCCAGCTCTTTGGTGAGACGCTCCTCCTCTTTTTTCAGACGCTCGATCTCTTTCTCGATATCTACCAGCTCTGCAAAGGGCATGTAGATTGTCGCTTTGTGGATCACTGCAGAAACCGCATCCTCGCCGATGCCTGCCTTGTCCACCTGTACGGTGACATCGCTGGCATAACCCAGGGTTGCGAAGAAGACTTTTCCGTTCTCGAAGATCTCGCGGACTGCCTCGTCCTCAGATACAACGAAAACTTTCGCTTTCTTGCTGGGCGGTACGTTCATGCCGGTACGCACATTACGGATTGCACGAACAGCCTCTTTGATGGTCTCGATGGCGTTCTCATCCTCTGCAAAGTTCCAGCTCTCCTGGTATTCCGGCCAGGAAGCGATCATGATGGACTCCTCTTCCGGACGGAGTGTGCAGTAGATTTCCTCTGTGATGAAGGGCATGTAGGGATGAAGAAGCTTCAGGGCATTGGAGAGAACGGTCTTCAGTGTCCAGAGAGCTGCTGCCTTCGTGGTATCCTCGTCATTGTAAAGACGGGGTTTCACCATCTCGATGTACCAGTCGCAGAACTCCTCCCAGATGAAATCGTAAACCTTCTGCACAGCGATACCGAGCTCGTATTTGTCGAGGTTCTCAGTCACTTCTTTTGCCAGATGGTTAACCTTGGAAAGAATCCATTTGTCTGCTCCGGTCAGGTCATTGAGATCCATCTCTGCCGGAACATCGGCTTTCTCGAGGTTCATCATGATGAAACGGGAAGCGTTCCATACTTTGTTGGCGAAGTTACGGCTGGCTTCCACACGATCCCAGTAGAAACGCATGTCGTTTCCGGGAGCATTTCCGGTCATCAGAGTCAGGCGGAGCGCATCTGCGCCGTATTTGTCGATGACTTCCAGAGGATCGATACCGTTTCCAAGGGATTTACTCATCTTTCTTCCCTGGCTGTCACGAACCAGTCCGTGAATCAGTACATGATGGAAGGGAACCTCGCCGGTCTGCTCCAGAGAGGAGAATACCATACGGATAACCCAGAAAAGGATGATATCGTAACCCGTTACCAGTACGTCTGTCGGGAAGAAATAGTCCAGATCCTCGGTCTTGTCCGGCCAGCCCAGTGTAGAGAAGGGCCAGAGGGCGGAGGAGAACCAGGTATCCAACGTATCCTCATCCTGTGTAAAGTGAGTGCAGCCGCATTTCGGGCATTTGTCCGGAGCGCCTCCTCTTCTTACGACAACCTCGCCGCAGTCGTCACAGTAGTAAGCCGGAATCCGGTGGCCCCACCAGAGCTGACGGGAAATACACCAGTCATGGATGTTCTCCAGCCAGTGGAAATATGTCTTGTCGAAGCGCTCCGGAACAAATTTCAGTTTGCCGGATTTTACTGCCTCAACGGCCGGTTTTGCCATCTCTTCCATCTTTACAAACCACTGCTGTTTGATCATGGGCTCTACGGTGGTGTGGCAGCGGTCATGGGTTCCTACGGCATGGGTATGGGGAACAACTTTTACCAGAAGACCCAGGTCTTTCAGATCTTCTACCATGGCTTTTCTGGCATCGTAACGGTCCATGCCGGCGTATTTGCCGCCTTTTTCGTTGATGGTTCCGTCATCGTTCAGGATGTTGATCTCTTCCAGGTTGTGACGTTTTCCAACCTCGAAGTCGTTGGGGTCATGAGCCGGGGTGATCTTTACGCAGCCGGTTCCGAACTCTTTGTCTACATAGAAATCGCCGATCACCGGGATCTCGCGGTCGGTGAGGGGGAGCTTCAGCATTTTTCCGATGAGGTGCTGATAACGCTCGTCATCCGGGTTTACTGCCACTGCGGTATCGCCGAGAAGAGTCTCCGGACGGGTCGTGGCGATCTCCACGAATTTGCCCTCTTCACCTACGATGGGGTAATTGATGTGCCAGAAGAAACCATCCTGATCCTCATGCTCTACCTCGGCATCAGAGATGGAAGTCTGGCAGACCGGGCACCAGTTGATGATGCGGGAGCCTTTGTAGATGTAGCCTTTCTCATAGAGGCGTACGAAAACTTCTTCTACGGCTTTGGAACAGCCCTCGTCCATCGTGAAACGCTCTCTGTCCCAGTCAGCGGAGGAACCCAGCTTGTGCAGCTGATTGATGATCTTTCCACCGTACTCTTCTTTCCAGGCCCAGGCATGTTTGAGGAACTCCTCACGGCCGATCTTCTCTTTGTCGATGCCCTGCTCACGAAGCTTCGCGGTAACTTTTACCTCGGTAGCAATGGCTGCGTGGTCGGTTCCCGGCTGCCACAGTGCGTTGTAACCCTGCATTCTCTTATAACGGATCAGGATATCCTGCATCGTGTTGTCCAGAGCGTGGCCCATATGGAGCTGACCGGTTACGTTTGGCGGCGGCATTACAATGGTAAAAGGTTTCTTGCTTCTGTCTACTTCTGCATGGAAGTATTTCTTGTCCAGCCATTTCTGGTAAAGACGGTCTTCTATGCCCTTGGGATCATAGGTTTTTGCCAGTTCTTTGTTCATGGGATTCTTTCCTTTCTTGTGAGTGGTTGTGAGGAAGTGTGCGGGAGGAACGCCATGCCATCACTTCGGTTTTGCTTTGCAAAACCTCAGTCGCGGGCGTCGCCCTATCAAAAGCCATTCAAACGTGCAAAAATCTGCAAGCAGCTTTTGCACGCTCGCATGGCTTTCGGCATGGCTCATGCCTGACGCGCAAAAGAAAAGCCCTCTGCACACAGTTCATGTGCAAAGGGCGAATGTCTCGCGGTACCACCTTTTCTTATGCTTCTTTCTCGCATATCTCAGAGATCTTTTAACGGGGATCGGACGGGCAGGCTTACTGTCAAAGTTCAGCCTGTCGGTTCAAAAGCTACCTTCCATACCTGCTCTCCTACAGATTCCTCTCAGCCTGTCGGGAATCTCTCTCTGGCGGTGCCCGGGTATGTACTCCTCTTTCTCACAACCTTTGTTCTTTTTCGCTATAGTCTGTATCATAGCCGAGGATTTTTCATTTGTCAAGGGGGAGTTTCGCTCACTCCTCCTCAGAAACTTTCTCCGGCTCTTTCATTAAGCCTTCAATATAGGCCCAGATCTCGTCTCTTCCCTGCTTGGTCTCCGCGGAGAAGGGGATGATGACCGTGCCCGGCTTTACGCCCAGGCCCGTACGAACCAGCTTCAACTGTTTCTGAATCTGGCTTCTTTTAATCTTGTCCAGCTTGGTGGCGATGATAATGGGGTCAAAGCCGTTGCTCACGATCCAGTCGTACATGATCTTGTCGTTGGCGGAGGGCTCATGACGGATATCGATCAGCAGGAACACGGCTTTCAGCATCGGGGATTTGTGGAGGTAGTTCTCGATGAGCTTTCCCCACTTCTCCTTCTCTGACTGAGAAACCTTCGCATAGCCGTAGCCCGGAAGGTCCACCAGGTAAACCTCACTGTTGACATTGTAAAAGTTGATAGTCTGGGTCTTTCCCGGCTGGGAACTGGTCCGCGCCAGGGCTTTCCGGTTCATCAGGGCGTTGATCATGGAAGATTTTCCCACGTTGGATTTTCCGGCGAAGGCCACCTCCATGCGCTCATTTTTCGGCAGCGGGCTTGTGATGCCGCAGACCGTTTCCAGTGTCACATTTTTTATAATCATAATCAGTTCTCCGAATTTTTAACAAGCGCCGCTTTCAGGACTTCATCCATATGGGAGACAAAACGGATCTCCAGACCTTTTTTGATCTCGGAGGAAATCTCTGCCACATCCGGCCGGTTTTTCTCCGGCACCAGAACCAGGCGGATGCCCGCGTTCTTCGCTGCCAGAAGCTTTTCCTTGAGGCCGCCGATGGGAAGGACTCTTCCCCGCAGCGTGATCTCTCCGGTCATGGCGATATCGGCCCGTACCGGAAGCTTCGTGATCGCGGAGGTCATGGCTGTGGCCATCGTGATTCCCGCAGAAGGCCCGTCCTTGGGAACGGCTCCCTCCGGAATGTGGATATGGATATCATTTTCCTTGAAAAATTTATCATCGATGCCATATTCCCGGCTGACAGAACGGATGTAGCTGATGCCCGCCATGGCGGATTCCTTCATCACGTCTCCCAGCTGGCCGGTGAGGAGAAGCTCTCCTTTTCCGGGCATGACGTTGACCTCGATCTCCAGGGTATCGCCGCCCACGCTGGTCCAGGCCAGGCCCCGGACGATTCCGATGTCATCGGCGTCGTTCAGGCGGTTGACCGTGTAGCGCTCCTTGCCGAGATAGTTCTTAAGGCTGGTCTCGGTGACTTTGATGCTTCCCTTGCCTTCCTCCAGAAACTCCCGCGCCGCTTTCCGGCAGATCTCGCCGATCTTCCGCTCCAGGCTTCGCACACCGGTTTCCCGGGTGTAGGAGGAAATCAGTTTCTTCATAGCCTTGTCCGTGATGGAAAAATCATAGCCGCAGAGGCCGTTTTTCTCGATCTGTTTCTCTAACAGGTGCTCTTTTGCAATGTGCAGCTTCTCGTTTTCCGTGTAGCTGGAAACCTCGATGAGCTCCATACGGTCCAGAAGAGGCCGTGGAATCGTCTGAACATCGTTGGCCGTGGCGATGAAAAGCACCTCGGAAAGATCCAGCGGAAGCTCCACATAATGATCGCGGAACTTGTTGTTCTGTTCGGAATCCAGCACCTCCAGAAGAGCGGAGGAGGTATCTCCCTTATAGTCGCTGCTCACCTTGTCAATCTCGTCCAGAAGCATCAGCGGGTTCTTCACCCCGGCCTGCTTCATACCGTTGGCGATACGGCCCGGCATCGCTCCTATATAGGTTCTTCTGTGGCCGCGGATCTCTGCCTCATCCCGGACGCCGCCCAGACAGATCCGGACATATTTCTTGTCCAGGGCTCTTGCGATCGAGCGGGCGATCGAAGTCTTACCGGTTCCCGGCGGGCCCACCAGACAAATAATGGGGCTGTCGCCTTTCTTCGTCAGGGCGCGGACAGCCAGAAATTCCAACACCCGCTCCTTGACCTTCTCAAGGCCGTAATGATCCTCGTCCAGGATCTCCCGGGCATTGGCAAGATCCATGTTGTCAACGGATTCTTTATCCCAGGGAAGTTCGAGAAGCGTCTCGATATAGCCCCGGATCACGGAACTTTCCGCGGAGTTGTTTCCGGCATTTTTGAAACGCTCGATCTCTTTCTCGATGCGCTCCTTCACCTCGTCGGAAGCCTCCAGCTTATCTGCCTCCTCCTGGAAATGATCTGCCTCGGCTCCGGTGGTGTCCTCGCCTAATTCCTCCCGGATCACTTTCAGCTGTTCCCGGAGGATGTATTCTCTCTGATTTTTGTCAACGCGGGCTTTGACCTTCTCCTGAATCTCAGTCTTGATGTTCATGACCTGGATCTCATTTTCAAGAAGAACAGACAGCTGCTCGAAGCGCTCGGTTAAATCCACCGCTTCCAGAAGCTTCTGTTTTTCCTCATAAAACACAGGAATGTTCACAGCGATCTGATCCACCATTTTCTGGAGGTCCGTCTGCTCCATGATCTGAAGCGCCGTCTCGCGGCTGATCTTGCCGTTGGCCTGGCAGTAATCCTGGAAAATGGTCCGGAGGGTCTGAACCATAGCTTCCTGATTTTTTTCATCGGGAAGGGCCAGCTCCTCCTCCGAAAAAGTGGCGGCATCTGCCACAAGGCAGCCGTCCGCCACATCCAGATCCATCACTTCCACCCGTTCCAGACCTTCCGCCAGCACCCGGAAAATATTCTGGGGCAGTTTCATGATCTGCTTCACGGTGACAAGGGTACCGATCTTATGAAGATCCTTCCTTCCAGGATCCTGTGTTTCCGGAGATTTCTGGGTCACAACCACCAGCTTCTGGTCACGGAGCATGGCAGTCTCCACCGCTTTGACTGATTTTTCCCGGCTGATATCAAAATGCGTGATCATGGAGGGCAGAAGCGTCATTCCACGGAGAGCCACAACCGGTATGTTTTTGATCAGTTCATTCATGCAGTTTCCTCAATCTCTTTATCTTTCTTGCTTTTTTTCGTTTTTACAGAGGGAAGCTTGCCGTCGTCGCTGTACATCAGCACCGGCTCGCCGCTTCCGTCGATGACGTCCTTCGTGATCAGGCAGCTCTCCACATTCTCATCGGAGGGCAGGTTGTACATGATATCCAGCATTGCTTTCTCCATGATGGCCCGGAGGCCTCTGGCTCCTGTCTTTCTCTCCAGGGTCTTGTCTGCCACTTCCTCGATGGCGTCATCCGCAAAGGAAAGCTCCACGCCGTCCATCTCAAAGAGCTTCTGATACTGCTTGATGATGGAGTTTTTCGGCTCTTTCAGGATGCGGATCAGAGCCTCGCGGTCCAGCTGATCCAGGGAAACAACCATGGGCACACGGCCGATGATCTCCGGAATCATTCCGAACTTCACGAAATCCTGGGGCAGTACCTGGCGCAGGATTTCTCCCACGTTATGATTCTTCTTATCGTTGACCACAGAGTTGAAACCGATCTCCTTCTGATCCAGACGTGCCTCGATGACTTTTTCCATGCCCTCGAAGGCTCCGCCGCAGATGAAAAGGATATTTGTGGTATCGATCTGGAGAAGCTCCTGATGCGGGTGCTTTCTTCCACCCTGGGGCGGCACGGAAGCTACGGTTCCCTCAAGGATCTTAAGAAGTGCCTGCTGTACGCCCTCACCGGACACATCGCGGGTGATGGAGGCGTTCTCGGATTTTCTCGTGATCTTATCAAACTCGTCGATGTAAACAATACCGTACTCGGCACGCTTGATATCGTAGTCGGCTGCCTGAATCAGCTTCAGGAGGATATTTTCCACATCCTCACCCACATAACCGGCCTCAGTCAGCGTGGTGGCATCTGCGATGGCAAAGGGCACATTCAGCATTTTCGCCAGTGTCTGAGCCAGCAGGGTTTTACCTGAACCGGTGGGACCCAGCATCAGAATGTTGCTCTTCTGCAGCTCCACGCCGTCCACGCGCTTGCCGACGGTAATTCTTTTATAATGATTATAGACGGCCACAGCCAGGGTCTTTTTCGCCTCGTCCTGGCCGATGACATAATCATCCAGAAAAGCAGTGATCTCCTTGGGCTTCATCAGGTTGATGCCGCTCTGGTTCTCGTCCTGCTCATAGTATTCGTCCAGTTCTTCGTCTATGATCTCCGCACAGATCTCGATGCATTCGTCGCAGATATAGACGCCCTCCGGACCGGCGATGAGCTTTCTCACCTGGTCCTCTGATTTATTACAAAAAGAACATCTTACTTTGTTATGTTCTCCATATTTTCCTGCCATAGAATTTCCACCTCATACAAACTTTTCAGCAGTTTTCTTCAAAACTTATCAACGCACATGAGGGGATGTTGCTGAACGTAACATCCCCTCACGCTTATCCTTTAGTGATTTGTGATGACGCTGTCGATGAGGCCGTATGCTTTGGCCTCCTCAGCGCTCATGTAATTATCACGCTCGGTATCCACCTCGATGACGCTAAGCGGCTGGCCGGTGTTGGCTGCCAGATGCTCATTCAGCCTTTTCCTTGTGGCGATGATGTGATCAGATACGATCTTGATATCGGTCGCCTGACCCTGTGCTCCGCCGGAGGGCTGGTGAATCATGATCTCTGCATTGGGCAGGGCAAAACGTTTGCCCTTGGTGCCGCCGGCCAGGAGGAAAGCTCCCATGCTGGCTGCCATGCCAAGGCAGATGGTTGACACGTCGCATTTGATGTAACGCATGGTGTCATAAATTGCCAGTCCGGCTGAAACAGAGCCGCCAGGACTGTTGATATACAGATGAATATCCTTTCCAGGATCCTCCGCTTCCAGGAACAGAAGCTGAGCAACGATCAGGTTGGCGCTGACGTCCGTAACCTCCTCGCCCAGGAAAATGATTCTGTCCTTCAGAAGTCTGGAATAAATGTCGTAGCTTCTCTCGCCGCGGCTGGTCTGTTCAATGACATAAGGTACTAAGCTCATTTCGAAGAATCTCCTTTCCGGGAACTTCCGCAGGCAGATGTCTCTTACGCCTCTTTAGCAGCGTCTGCGATCAGATCTGCAGCAGCCTGTACAGCCAGGTCTTTCTTCATCTGATCTCTCTCGGAATCGCCGATGATGCCTTTGAGCTTCTCAACTTCCATCTTGTAAGCCTCAGCCATCTTTGCGATCTCCTCATCTACCTTTTCATCGGAAATTTCGATGTTTTCTGCTTTTGCTACAGCCTCAAGAACCAGGCTGTTCTGAATACGTTTCAGAGCTTCCGGTTTCATCTGGTCATGCATCTTCTTTGCATCCATGCCGGTGAACTGGAAGTACTGCTCCAGGGAAAGACCCTGAGACTGCATTCTTCTGGCAAAATCTTCCATCATGCTCTGAACCTGGGTGTCGATCATGGCATCCGGGATCTCCATGGTGGCATTCTCTACTGCTTTCTCAACGGCCTGAGCTTCTTTCTTTGCTCTTGCCTCTTTCTCTTTCTTCTCGGTCAATTTCTTCTTGATGTCCTCTTTGTACTCAGCGAGGGTCTCGAACTCGGAAACTTCGCTTGCGAACTCGTCGTCAGCGTCCGGAAGCTCTTTTACAGTGATTGCATTTACTTTGCATTTGAATACGGCTTCTTTTCCTGCAAGGCTCTTCTCATGATAGTCCTCCGGGAAAGTAACGGTAACGTCTTTGTCCTCACCGATCTTGGTACCGATCAGCTGATCCTCGAAGCCCGGGATGAAGCTTCCGGAACCGATGGTCAGGGTGTAGTTCTCAGCTTTTCCGCCAGCGAAGGGAACGCCGTCTACGGAACCGTCAAAGTCAAGCTTGATGATGTCGCCGCTCTCAACTGCTCTGTCATCTACATCGATGGTTCTGGAGTTGTTCTCTCTCTCCTTGTCAACCTCTTTGTTGATGTCCTCGTCAGTTACTTCAACGTCGCTCTTCTCAACCTCTACGCCTTTGTACTCGCCAAGGGTAACTTCCGGTTTCACAGCAACCTCTGCAGTGAAGATGAAGGGTTTGCCGGACTCGATCTGGGTTACATTGATCTCCGGACGGGAAACGATCTCAAGATCGCAGTCCTTCAGAGCCTCTGCGTAAGCAGTCGGGATCAGATCGTTAGCAGCATCTTCGTAGAAAACGCCTGTGCCGTACATTTTCTCGATCAGTTTGCGCGGTGCTTTACCTTTACGGAAGCCCGGGATATTGATTCTTCCTCTGGCTTTCAGATATACTTTCTGAATTGCTTTTTCAAAGTCCTCGGCAGAAGCCTCGATGGTCAGCTTCGCCATGTTTTTTTCCAGTTTTTCAACCTGTAAACTCATGGTGTGTTTCTCCTCCTAAGTTTCTATGTTTTTTGCAGTCCGTCTTTTCAAACGGTTCTGCTTGATTATGGGGTTGTTCTTCCCCCTGCTCTGTGCCATGGTGCTGATTTGACAGACTTCTCCATACTTACAGTCATTTTAGTACTATAGCACAATTCAAAAGAAAAAGCCACTCTTTTTTTTAAAAAGTACCGGTACCGCTTCCAAAACCCGGCAGAGTAAAACCGTTGGCAAAGCCTGAGTCCAGAACATTCTGCCGGAGGACGGCGTAAAGCTCCGCTTCCGTAGCCCGCGTATAGGGATTTACCCAGAAAATTCCGGCCAGTCCGAGGGTGACGCTGGAAAGGAGCTGCCAGGGGATAAAGGAAAGATCCAACACAAAAATATTCATCTTCTGATTCATCGTCATCTCACGGCTGAGAGCAAAGACCTCAGACATCTGAAGATTTGGATTTTCCGCCAGAATATAGGGAACCATCCGGTACTCGTAGGATTTCACAATGCCCGGAATCACAAAAAGAAGTCCCCAGAGAAAAATCTTCACTTTCATCACCAGCATGATGAGGACGATATGCCAGAACTGCCCCTGACGGAAAGCCCAGAAAAGCTCGCCCATGCCGGTGCTCTCTTCCCTGGTTCGCATAAAGAAACGGCTGGCTCCCACCTCGATCGGACTGCCCACCAGAATACCAAAGGCAAGGCCCAGAAGCATAACGCTGATGCCGACTCCCAGGAACACCAGGCCAAAACTCATTCCAGCCACTCTCGCAAGGAGATTTTCCGTCTGGTGACCGCTTCCGGTAATCATCTGGGTTGCACTGTCCACAAGGCTCTCTCCGCCGCTCTGAATCTCATTGTAATTGATTTCCCGGGCATTCTGCACATTGGAGCGGCTGCTGGAAAAACTTCCCGTGAGGATGCCGGTGATCAGTGCCACAACGACTGCTGACCAGAAACAGCCCCGGAGAACATTTTTCGCCCGGATCTTTAACTCTTCTCTCGTCCACATGATTGTTCAGCCTCCTTACGCCTGATAAACGACGCTCTCGGCGATCCTGTCCGCCGTCTCTTTTCCGGAGAGTTCCTCAATGAGGCGAAGCGCAAAGGGAATCGCGGTGCCAAGACCTCTGGAGGTCGTGATGTTTCCATCGGTCACAACCGGTTCAACGGTCACTTCAGCGCCGGTAAGACCATCCTCCATGCCCGGGTAGCAGATGGCTTTTCTTCCATTTAATAAGCCAAGCTTTCCGAGAACCGTGGGCGCCGCACAGATTGCTGCGATCCGGCCGTTTTCCTCAGCTGCTTTCATAAGGAAGCCCTTGAGGCCCTCACAGTCTCCCAGATGCAGAGTTCCCGGCATGCCTCCCGGAAGCACCAGCATATCTTCCTTCGTCGGGTGTACCTTTCCGATGAGGGTATCCGCTGTCACCGGAATCCGGTGGGAACCGATGATTTCCTCCCGTCCCATAACGGAAACCGTAATCGTCTCAATGCCTGCCCTTCTTAAAAGGTCTACCACAGTAAGACCTTCGATCTCTTCAAAACCGTCTGCAAGAAATACATATACCTTACTCATATTCTTTCCTCCTTGTCCGGGATGCCTGATTCAGCTCCCTGTCAAACGTTGTCACCGCCTATCTTAGCAAATCTCCGGCTGTGATACAAGTGATTTACAAGATTTTTCATTTATGGTAAACTTCCCCGTAAAAGGAGGTTTTTTTATGGAAATCGAACGCAAATACCTGATCCGTGAGCTTCCGGAAAATCTGGAAACTTACGCTTACCACGATATCGAGCAGGCCTATCTCTGTACCGCTCCGGTGGTCCGCATCCGCCGCCAGGACGACCGCTACATTCTCACCTACAAGTCCAGCGGCATGATGGCCCACGAGGAGTACAACCTGCCCCTCACCAGGGAAGCCTACGAGCATCTCAAGGCCAAAGCCGACGGCAATGTCATCACCAAACGGCGCTATCTCATCCCTCTGGACGACGTCCTCACGATCGAGCTGGATCTCTTCTCCGGGACCTTCGCCGGCATGATCCTCGCCGAGGTGGAGTTTCCCACAGAGGAAGCCGCCAACACTTTCACCCCGCCGGACTGGTTCATCGAAGATGTGACCTTCAAAAAAGAATACCATAACAGCTATTTAAGTTCAGTGGCTCTGACGTAACCATTCAAGAGCCACTGTGAAGGTACTGAACAGTTGCGATCTATCAAAAAAAGGATGAGCCTCGGCTCATCCCTTTCTATTTCTTCTTATCCAGTATATTCTTCAAAATCTTTTCCGAATCCTGACGTGACAGCCGCCGGGGATTCTCTTTCAGGAATTTTCTCTCAATCCGGTCCGCTTTGTACTTCTCCCATTTTCTACAACAGGCCGCCAGAAAACCCTTATGTTCCATTCCAAATTTTAAAACTGAAGTCTTCATTCTCTTTCCCTCCCGAAACGGACAGGTCGTGTCCGCCTTGAACCACAGTTACTATACCACGTTTATTATATCATTTTCATCTAGTATTTTGCAACATTTTGTTGCATTATCTATATTTTTGTTTCATTTTGTTGCACACCGTTTTTTAAAGAGACAGAGATTGTTATAATGAGATTTACGACTTTAGTAGGCAAAATACTCAGTAAAATACTTCCTTTACCAAAGATGATGGCTATGTCCGGGAGGCTTCCATGAACAATCAGATTCTGTATGAACGACTGCGTGATCTCCGCGAGAGGAATCATTTCACGCAGGCCTTTGTCAGTTCCAAACTGAATATCGGCCGTGCAACGTATTCCAACTACGAACGCGGCAAACGTACGCCTTCTCTGGATGTCATCATGGATCTGGCATCTTTCTACAAGGTGCCTTTCACCTATTTCCTCAATTCGGAAAATCTGGATCTCATCGCCGCTTCGAAAGAACCTCCCGTTCTGCCACTCACGCCTCCGGAACAGCAGCTGATGGATATCTACCGTTCACTGTCCTCCGAACGCCGGGAACAGTTGATTGAATTTGCTCTTTTTCTTCAAAATCAGCCCTGATTTTGCCCTTTTTTATCTATTATAACTCTTTTTTTCTATTTTGCAAATGATTTTTATGCTATTATATAATTGATATTTGTTCCATTTTTATTTTCCAGATACTACACTTATGATAGTATAACTCTGCGAAAAGTGGCAGTTTCCTGCGCCTCTTTGCAGGATATGAGACTGACCGTTCCAAACCCTTGGAACATCCCGAATAGTCAGTTATATGGATTCTCAAAAACAGAAAGGCGGACTACACATGAAAAGTGACAAACGAAAACAGCAGTACAAACAGCTCGGTCTGGCAGTTGCCTATTACCGTAAAATGCATGGTCTGACACAGCTTCAGCTGGCAGAGGAGTGCGATCTGAGCCGCACCCACATCAGCAACCTGGAGGCTCCGAACATGCCCACCAGCATTTCCCTGGAAGCGCTCTTCGACATCGCTGACGTACTGGAAGTTCCCATCAAATGTTTCTTTGATTTCCCGGATGCCTCCGGCAAATAAATATCGACTTTCAATCCCCGGTCCTGCACCGGGGATTTTTATTAGTATTTCCTTAACAAACTGGACAATTCCCTTCTCAAATGATATGATTGAGCGGATTGGAGGCGAATGCTTATGATTAAAACATTGTTGAAACCATTGTCTTTCCTTCCTGCACTGATGCTGATGTATATGATTTATTCGTTTTCCGCCCAGCCCGGAGAAGTCTCCTCGGCACTGAGCTATAAAGTCAGTTACAAGATTGTCCAGACAGCGGACTATATCTTTGATGGTGGGCATGAGGAATGGCAGCTTTCCCAGTGGGCCGATAAGATCAACTTTATCACCCGGAAGCTGGCCCATATGACAGAATATTTTGCCCTGGCCGTGGCGGTTTCTTTTCCGCTCTATGTGTACGGGCTCCACGGTTTTCTCCTGATGCTGGTGGCGGGAATCATCTGCGTGGGCTTTTCCTGCGGGGATGAATACCATCAATCCTTCGTGGCGGGACGGTCCCCCGCGGTGAAGGATGTCTGCATCGACAGCTTCGGCGTTTTCTGGGGAATCATTCTCGTACGAATCATCGGCTGGACCGGCAGAAAGACGATCTTCCGTCCCCGGAAGAAAAAGAAGAAGGCCGCTGCTTATGAGTATGAGTACGAACAGGAACCAGCCTGGGAGGAAGCTCCTGCAAAGCCGAAGAAGAAGTTTTTTGGCAGAAAGAAGAAAAACAGTCGGGAAGAATATTATGAACCCCAGGAGGGCTATGGACCCCAGGGCGGTTATGGACCCGGACCGCAGCAGCCGGTATACCGGAATCCCCAGACACGGCGGGCTCCCTACCATTATAATGGCCCGCAGAATCAGTACGATCCCCGGTATGCGAAAAATCCGCAGAATGGGTATCATCCTGAAAATGGAGACTATTCTCCGGATGGAAACGATGAGCCGCAGGAGGGGTATTACAACCCGAAAAATAACTATGAGCCACAGAATGGCTATTACGACCCTGAAAACAACTACCAGTCCCAGAATGGCTACGACGCCCGGAGCGATTATCCCCCGGAAGACGGTTATGATAATCAGGATAACTACAATCCGGACGAAAATTACGAGCCCCAGGACGGCTACTACGAACCGGAAAACGGCTATGACCCGCAGAATGGCTACGGCCCCGAGTACGGTTACGGTCCGGAAGCTCCTGTGAAGAAAAAGAAAAAAGAAAAAGACTGGATCTTCGACGACTTTGTCTGATCCATACCGAAAAATCCCGACTCCTGGCAGCCGGGATTTTTTTCGTCACAAAAATTTCACAATTTTTCTGGTTCACATTTCAAAAAAGGTGCTATAATACGGAACTGAACAAAGAAATTATCAATCAGATCTATGAATCCGACTGAATAAATAGTTGATTTTAGGAGGCATTTATCATGATTACACTGAAAGTTGAAAAAAGGAACCCGGAAGTAAAGGCAAAGAAACTGAGACGCGACGGTTTCGTCTGCGGCGTCCTTTACGGAAAAGAAATGAAGGAGTCTACTCCCATTCAGCTCATGGAGCCGGAAGCCCTCCGCTTTATCAAAGCCAACAAAGAAGGTACTCAGGTAATGCTTGATCTCGACGGAAAACAGGTCGATGCCCTTGTAAAAAATATCGACTATGATCCCATGAAGAAACAGATCATGGCTCTGGATTTCCAGGCTCTGGTCGCCGGTGAGACCGTCGCCACCTCTGTTCAGGTCATTCTGGAAAATGAGGATGCCGCTCAGGGTATCGTAGAGCAGACGCTGAATGAGGTTCACTATAAAGCAGATCCTGCCAACATGCTGGACACCATCGTCATTGACTTCAAGACCCTTTCCCCGGATGTCCGTGAATTCCATGTAAAAGATCTGGTCATTCCGGAAGGCAAGACCGTACACATCACCACGCCGGAGGATACGCTGATCTTCCACATTGCCGAGTATGCCAACAATGGCGAGGATGAGGTTGCAGAAGATAGCGATGCAGACGCTGCCAAAGCCTGAATGGACTGAAAGATCATATCACAGAAAAGCCAGTCGGAGTGATTTTCCGACTGGCTTTTCTGTGATACCTGCGAATTGCACCCGCTGCCCCGCAGCTCACGCAATTTATTTCATGCATATATCCAGAAACTTCTGCACCAGACTCGTCGGCTGCTTTCCTTTTTTCCAGATCAGGAGAATCTTCGTCTCCAGGGCCGGCTCCGCCAGGGTCTCTATATGGAGCCCCTCGCAGAAGCAGCGCATGGATTCCGGGAAAATCGCCACGGCCAGCCCCTCCCGCACCCAGAGCATGGCTCCTCTCGCGTCGTCGCAGAGGCAGAAAATATCCGGGGTCAGATTCTGGGCAGAAAAAGCGTCCATGATAAATTTTTCATATCTCCGGTACAAAATCAGCGGGCTGTTCATGAGATCCTTCAATCGAAGACCGCACTCCCGCTCCAGCCGCATCTCTGAAGGGATCACGGCGATCATCGGCTCCTGATGAAGCTCCGTATATTCCACGCCGTCCAGCCGTAAGGGCGTCCGCACCACGGCCACATCCACAATTCCATCCATCAGATAATTATATAAGGTATAAGTGATCCCGTCGTGAACTTCAAAGTTTACATCGGGATTTTTTCGGGCAAACTCTGAGATGAAGGGCATCATGGTACCCACAGTGGTCGGCGTCATGCCGATACGAAGCACCCGCTTCTTTCCGGCTTCCGCCACCTCCTGCCGGGTGGAGCTCACAAAATTCAGAAGATTCTCCGCCCTTTCATACAGAAGCTTTCCTGCTTCTGTCAGCGTCACCCCTGTCCTGGTCCGCTCAAACAGTGTGACGTTGAGCTCCGCCTCCAGCTGCTTCATCTGATAGCTCAGGGGCGGCTGTGACATGTTAAGCCGCCGGGCCGCTTCGTTGATACTCCCCGTCGTCGCGATCTCCCGAAAATATTCCAGCTGCCTGATCTCCATAGATAATACCTCCTTTGATAATTACACGGATTGCTCCGTGCTTCGCACTCCCGCAATCCTGCCCGCTATTCGCATATCGCGAAACTTACGCTCCTCTTTTATACTTATATATTTTTTATATCAATCTGCTTTAAAAACAATATTACTCATATTACATTGTACAAGACTATAATGGATAAGTCAAAGCGGAAAAAAATATTTAGGAGGGAAAAACATGCGCTCACTTGCGTGCTATCTGAAAGAATATAAAAAGGAAAGTATTCTTGCACCGTTTTTCAAGTTTCTGGAAGTCGTGTTTGACCTGATCGTTCCCCTTGTCATTGCCCAGATCATCGATGTGGGAGTGGCTCAGAACGACCACGGTTACATTGTCCAGAGATTTTTTATTCTGATCCTTATGGCGGCAGCCGGTCTTACCTGCAGCTTCACCGCCCAGTACTTCGCAGCGAAAGCCAGCGTCGGCTTCGCTGCAAATCTCCGTCAGGCCGTTTTCGACCACATCCAGCGCCTCTCATTTAGCGAGCTGGATACCCTCGGAACAGACACCCTGATTACCCGTCTGACTGATGATGTGAACCAGGTCCAGAACGGACTGAACATGGGTCTTCGCCTGCTTCTTCGAAGCCCCTTCATCGTTCTCGGTTCCATGGTCATGGCCTTCACAATCAACATCCGCTGCGCCCTGGTTTTCGTGGTTGCGATCCCTATCCTTTTCCTGGTGGCCTTCGTTATCATGTATGTCAGCATCCCGCTTTTCAAAAAAGTGCAGGGCCGTCTGGACGCCGTTACCCGTCTGACCCGTGAAAACCTCACTGGCGTCCGCGTCATCCGCGCCTTCTGCCGGGAAGAGCAGTCCGTAGAAGAGTTTGACGCCCGCAACCGAGACCTCACCAAACTGAATGAGTTTGTCGGAAGGATCTCCGCTTTCCTCAATCCGGCAACCTATGTGCTCATCAACATCGCCACCGTCTTCCTGATCCAGAAAGCCGGTGTGGAGGTAAACCTCGGAAACATGCAGCAGGGTGAAGTCGTTGCTCTCTACAACTACATGGCTCAGATGATCGTGGAGCTCATCAAACTGGCTTCCCTGATCATCACCCTGAACAAATCCGCCGCCTGCGCCGAGCGTGTGGCCGGCATTCTGAAAGTCCGTTCTTCCATGGATTACAAGGAAAAAAACGTTTCCGCGAAAAAGAACAGCCCGGCTGTCACCTTTGACAACGTAACCTTCTGCTACCAGAACAGCAAGGCTCCCAGCCTTTCCAACATCAGCTTTTCCATAAAACCCGGACAAACCGTCGGCATCATCGGTGGTACCGGAAGCGGAAAATCCACTCTGGTCAGCCTAATCACCCGTTTCTACGATGCCAGCGAAGGAAAAGTCCTCGTGGACGGCGTGGATGTCAAAGATTATCCCCGCGGTGCGCTCCGCCGTAAAATCGGCGTGGTTCCCCAGAAAGCAGCTCTTTTCCAGGGAAGTATCCGTGCCAACATGAAATGGGGCCGCGATGACGCCACAGATAAAGACATCTGGGAAGCACTCACAATCGCCCAGGCCAAAGAGATTGTCGAGAAAAAAGACGGCCAGCTGGATTTCCATCTGGAGCAGAACGGCCGGAACCTCTCCGGCGGTCAGAGACAGCGTCTCACCATCGCCCGTGCCCTCGTGAAAAAACCTGAATTCCTGATTCTGGACGACAGTGCCAGCGCTCTGGACTTTGCCACCGACGCCGCCCTTCGGAAAGCGCTTCACAGCCTCAGCGGCAACGTAACCACCTTCCTGGTGTCCCAGCGTGCAGCCAGCATCCGTCAGGCGGACCTGATCCTCGTTCTGGACGACGGCCTTCTCGCCGGAAAAGGCACTCATCAGGAGCTCATGTCTTCCTGCGAGACCTACCGCGAGATCTTCTTCTCTCAGTTTCCTGAGGAACGCAAAAACTACAAGGAGGCAGCCAAATGAGTAACAGCAAAAAGAAAAAAATGCCAAAAGGCAGTATGGAGACCTTCTTTAAAGTCCTTCGGATGATCGGAAATTACCGTTTTCTTCTGATCTTAAGTATTGTTTTGGCTGCAGTCACCGTCGTGCTGCAGCTCTATGTACCGATCCTTTTCGGAAATGCCATTGATGAAGTAGTCGGCGCCCATGCCGTTGATTTTGACCGGATGTGGTATTACCTCTCCCGGATTCTCGTCATGGTTATCGTCTCCTCCGTTTCCACCTGGGTTATGAGCATCATCAACAACCGGATGACCTACCGCACGGTACAGGATATCCGTGCCAAAGCCATCCGTCACATTCAGGAGCTGCCGCTCTCCTATCTGGATCAGCACAGCACCGGTGATATCATCAGCCGTGTCATCGCCGATACCGATATCCTCTCCGACGGTCTTCTTCTTGGCTTCACCCAGCTGTTTTCCGGTATCGTGACCATCGTCGGAACCCTGATCTTCATGTTTTCCAAAAACGTCTGGATCACCCTCCTGGTTATCGTCCTGACACCGTTAAGCTTTTTCGTGGCCAAATTCATCTCCAGCCACTCCTTCCAGATGTTCCGGAAGCAGAGTGAGACCCGCGGAAAACAGACCGCTCTCATCGAGGAGATGATCGGAAATCAGAAAGTCGTACAGGCCTTCGGTTATGAGGACAAGGCTTCCGAGCGTTTCGCAGAGATCAACGAGGATCTGAAAAACTACAGCCAGAAAGCTGTGTTCTACAGCAGCCTGACGAACCCCTCCACCCGCTGCGTCAACAACATCATCTACGCAGGCGTGGCTCTGGTCGGCGCTTTCATGATCCCAGGCGGCTTCCTCACCGTCGGCGGCCTCTCCGTACTGCTCTCCTACGCGAACCAGTACATGAAGCCCTTCAACGACATCAGCTCCGTCATCACCGAGCTTCAGAACGCTCTGGCCTGCGCCGGACGTATCTTCGAGCTTCTGGAAGAACCGGCTGAGGTTCCCGAGGAGAAAAAAGAAATGGGCAAAGCAGCCGGAGAAGTCAACATCGAACATGTATCCTTCTCCTATGATAAATCCAAAAAGCTCATCGAAGACTTTAACTTTGAATCCAAACCCGGTATGCGCGTGGCCATTGTAGGCCCCACCGGCTGTGGAAAGACCACTTTCATCAACCTGCTGATGCGCTTCTATGACACGGACAAAGGCGATATTCTCGTGGACGGTCAGCCCATCAAGAATGTGACCCGCCATTCCCTCAGAAGCAACTACGGTATGGTGCTCCAGGACACCTGGATCAAGAGCGGCACCGTCCGTGAGAACATCTGCATCGGAAAGCCCAATGCCACCAATGAGGAGATCAAAGAGGCAGCCAAACGCTCCCACAGCTGGGAATTTATCCGCCGTCTGCCCGACGGACTGGACACGGTTCTCACCGAGGACAGCTTAAGCCAGGGCCAGAAACAGCTTCTCTGCATCACCCGCGTCATGCTCTGCCTGCCGCCCATGCTGATTCTCGACGAGGCAACCTCCAGCATCGATACCCGTACCGAGCTGCAGATTCAGGAAGCCTTCGATCAGCTCATGCAGGGACGCACAAGCTTCATCGTAGCCCATCGTCTCTCCACGATCCGCAATGCGGACTGGATTCTGGTCATGAAAGACGGCCAGATCATCGAGCAGGGCACCCACGACGACCTTATGAAGGAGGACGGTTTCTACAACCACCTCTACAACAGCCAGTTTGTCAACGTGGCTCAGTAAAAATTCAATCAAAAAAATCCGCGAAGCCTCAAAGCTTCGCGGATTTCTTTTTTATAAAATTCTTTCCGGTTTAAATTTCAGATAATCCCCGGACACCAGCCGGTAATAAACGCCATTCACTTCGCCCTTGAAACTATCGTCAAACCGTTCTTTTCCATGACAGTGGGAATAGATCACCTGCTCGGCTCCATACTCCTCGCCCATCCTCGTGAAGGGACTTTCCATCTCCCCGATGGTCGTCGGCGGATAGTGAAGAAACATCAGAAACTTCTCATAACCTGCGGCCTTCGCCGCCTCAAAAGAGACTCGAAGACGTTCTGTCTCCCGCTTGCGGATTTTCAGGAAATGCTCGATGGAATCTTTTCCCTCGTAACAGTAGCCCTTCGTGCCCACCAGAGCATAGCCCTCATAGACGGCAAAATTATTCTGGAGAAAGAAAAAGCGGCCCGCAAATTCCTGATTCAGCCGCTCCGTCTTCTTGGTATCCCAGAACATGTCATGGTTTCCCCGAAGGAGAATCTTCCGTCCGGGCAGGCTCTCAATAAATGCAAAATCCGCCTCGCACTCCTTCACATTTCTTCCCCAGGAATGGTCTCCGGTGAGGACGATCGTATCCTCCGGCGTGATCTTTTTTCTCCAGTATTTCTCGATCTTCTTCTCGTGATCCTTCCAGACGGGATCAAAAATATCCATGGGCTTATCCACAGAAAAAGAGAGATGCATATCTCCCAGCGCATACAATGCCATATCTTTCCCTTCTTTCCAAAAATCCCCTGCTCGCTCGTCCGGCAAACAGGGGATCTCACATTTTCTATTTTTTCAGTTCTCCGATGACATAGCAGAGGGCTGCCACAGCCATGCCGTTGATGGAGGCGATGCCCGCAGGCACAACGTTTGCCACGATGGCTCCAAGAACCACGCCAGCCACTGCAAACCAGTTTACGGTGACGATCTTCACCTTGTCTTCCTCATACTCCTTCCGGTTCATGAAGTAGCTGAGTACCAGGATGATTCCCACCGGTGGCAGCGTGCAGTTCAGGATATTCAGCCAGTCGCAGAAATTGTAGTAAAGCCATACGGAAAGGATCGTTCCGATCGCCCCGGAAATCAACACCATGGGCTTTTTCTTCTGTCCGAAGATGTTGGCCAGTCCAAGGCCAGCCGAATAGAGGGCGTTATCGTTGGTTGTCCAGATATTCATGCCCAGAACCAGAATCGCCATATAGAACAAATTCAGCCGGATCATGACCTCGAAGATATCATTTCCACCCACAAAGATATAGGCGATGGCTCCGAAGAAGAACATCAGCGAGTTTCCGATGAAAAACGCAATCACCGTAGCGATCGTGCCTGACTTCGCATCCTTGGCAAAGCGTGTGAAGTTCGGTGTGGCCGTTCCGCCCGATACGAAGGAGCCGATAACAAGACCGGCGCCGCCGATGACGCTTAAGGACCCGCTGGAGACTGCAAACTGATCAATGATCGTGCCGTCTCCCTGCCGCACAGCCATAACCATGGCCACCGTTCCCAGGACCGCTACCAGAGGCACTGCAATGCTGCTGACCAGGGTCAGAGACTTGATACCAAAATAAGCGGAAGCCGTCATGCAGACGCCTGCCACAACGACAAGGATCCACTTTGCCGCCTCATTCCCGTGGAAGATCTCTCCCGCCACCGGGATTGCAAACATGGCCAGACCAACGCCAAACCAGCCGATCTGGGTGAAGCTGATCATCGCTGAGGAAAGCCAGGAGCCTTTCTCACCGAAGGCTTTCTTGGCCAAAAGGTCCATACTGAGTCCCGTCTTCGCTCCCACATAGGCCAGAAGGCCTGTGTAGGCACCGAGGATCGCTCCTCCCAAAATCAGTGAACCCAGAAAGCCCCAGAAATCCAGGCCTTCCGCCAGCTGCTGGCCTACCCACATGCTGGCTGAGAAAAAGGTAAATCCCAGCATGATCATGAACATGCTCACAAACCCTTTCCGGCTCTCTTTCGGTACGGCCTGCTCCGCATAGTCGATGTCAGTGGTTTTCGTGGTGCTTTTCTTTGCTGCCATTTCCTTACCCATGCTGTGTTTTTCTCCCTTTTTAATTATAAAATGTACTTTTTCAGTGTGCCGGTGAACTCAGCGATTCGCTGCTCTGCCAGTTCTTTGAGGCTCATACCGCGGACGCTCTCGATATAGCCCCGCTCCTGCTGATAAAGCCATCTGGTGTCTGCTCTGCGAATCTTCTGATAATGATTGACTGCGATCCAGTCCTCATAGCTGATCTCAAGCGCATGGCCCAGTTTCTCCGCCAGAAGCTCCTCGAAATCGATCTGATCTGCCCGTTTCAAAATGCCTTCCCAGAAAGCCAGAACCTCCTCCACATGCTCGTGGATCTCATATCTTCTGGCGCCACCATCGTAAATGATACATTTTTCAAAAAGGGGACTGCACATGGACAGGGTCTCCCGGCGGAACTCCGGCGCTACAATGCCGTCCTTCCAGTAGAAATCCACGTCCGGCAGGTTGATGCCAGATACGCCCTTGTCCTGATAGGTGCTGAAAATTCCTTCATAATAAATCGTGATAAAGCCCTCAAACTCCGGCCAGAACTCCCGGATCTCCTGCGTCAGTTTTTCCAAGATCTCGATGCCCTTAGTGCCGCCGATCGTAAAGATGATAATATTGCGAAGCTTCGCGCCATGACTTCTGTAGAAGTCCGTCACATAGCGGAGGCAATGGATCAGCGTCTCGCCGCTGGCGATGATATCTCCAATCAGCAGCGTGCTGTCCGGCACCATCGTGAGCTTGCTGTATTTGATCTCAAGACCTGCAATCTCTTCCTCCACAAACACACGCTCACTGGAGAGGAAGCTGATATCATGAACGCGGATGTGCTCCCGGTAGCAGCTCTCCTCGAGAGGGTAGTTTAATGCACCCCTGAGAATCGAGAGAATATTGGCAGTTGTCACCTTTTTCTGCTCTTTTAAATAATACAGCATCTGAGAGGTGGAGGGAATCAGGCAGTTGTATACCTCATAACCTACAATCTCCGGTGTGTTCAGAAGCTTTCTGGTCTCTGCCTCTGAGGTCACATAATACTCATTTACATAATTTTCGCCTTCCAGACGATAACAGATAACTCCCTGCTCATTGAAAACGGGCTCTAAAACCACATTGTTCCAGTTATTCATCTCTTTCTCCTTAAGGTGTTCTTATTTTCTTTTATTATCCTGCTGATATTTCAGCGTTTTTCCAATACAGATCGAATACTGACTCTCTTTCTTGTCAGACCATCCCGCGTATCCGGTTATACCCCCCCCCTCGAAGTTTTTTCCGGTATCTTCGGTCAGCCCGGAGGAATCCTCCTGGGGATTTTTTATATCCTTGGATATGGACTTGAAAAAATATTCTTTGGTTTTTTCGTATTGCTGCTGCCTGGCCACGACATCCTCAGTTTTTTCTGCGTCCTTGCTCTTGGAAGCCTCCTTCTCATACTCGTGGCGCACGATCTCATGAATACTCTTCAGACATTCCAGCAGAATCGGATTGAAGGTGCCGCACTCTCCGTTCAGGATCATCTGAAGCGCCGTATCATGGGAATAGGCCTTCTTATAGACTCTCTCGCTGACCAGCGCATCGTAAACGTCCGCCAAAGATACCACCTGGGCAGAAATCGGAATTTGCTCCCCTGCCAGTCCGTCCGGATAGCCCTTTCCGTCGTAGCGCTCGTGGTGCCAGCGGCAGATCTGATAAGCCGTCTCCATCAGAGGCTCGTTCTGGTACATGCCCAAGTTTTTCAGCATGGAAGCACCGATGAGGGTATGCTTTTTCATCTCCTCAAACTCTTCCTTTGTAAGTTTCCCCGGCTTGTTCAGGATGCTTTCCGGGATTCCGATCTTTCCGATATCGTGAAGGGAGGAAGCCGTTGTGATCAGAAGGCGGTCGTTCCAGGTCAGATTGTAGAGATCGGTTTTGCGGACCAGCTCCTCCAGAAGGAGCTCCGTCATCATATTGATGTGAAGCACATGGGGGCCGCTCTCGCCGTTACGAAACTCCACAATCTCGCTTAAAATACCGATCATCATCCGGTTGTTCTTCTCTTTTTCGTAGACCTGATCCGTCACCAGATTGATGAGACGGCGCTGTCTCGCATAGAGCTTGATCGTGTTCATGACACGGCGGTAAACCACCTGGGCGTCAAAAGGCCGGCTGATATAATCGGAAACGCCCATATCGTAGGCCCGCCGGATAAAGGCTGCCGAATCCTCACTGGAGATCATGATAACCGGGATATCATCGATCCAGTGATTCTTGTTCATTTTCTCCAGAACTTCAAAACCGTCCATCACAGGCATAACGATATCCAGAAGAACCAAGGAAATTCCTGTGCCGTAACGCCTCAGCATATCCAGACATTCTGCGCCATTCTCCGCCTCGAGAATCTCAAATTCCGGTCCGATCATCTCCCGGAGCAGAAAACGGTTCATCTCCGAATCATCCACTATGAGAACCCGATGATTTTTTCTTTTCCGGTTCAGAATGGCAAAACTGCCGTTTGACCCCTGAAACGCTCCGTCCTCCGTCACGACCATGTTCTTCTGTATCTTCGCCTGGTACATGAAGCGGTCTGCCCTGTTCACCGCGCTTTCCACGGTTTCACGATCTGTCAGAACGCCGCCGATACTCACAGAAAGCTGAAGCTTCGTATAACCGGGAATCTGGCTCTTATGGATCTCTTCCTGAATTTTCTTCAGCCTCTCCACGAAATTCTTTTCCTCGATATCGGGCAGAATCAGAAGAAATTCATCTCCGCCGTAGCGAACCAGAATATCGGATTTCCGGATACAGCTGCGGATGATCTGTACGGTAGTGTCCAGGACTCTGTCACCGGCCTTATGGCCGTAGGTGTCGTTGTACATCTTGAAATCGTCCAGAACGATCATTGCCACACCGGCAGCCTCTCTCATCATTTTCAGCTGTTCTTCATAGTACCTTCTATTATAAGTACCTGTAAGGACATCGGTATAAAGTTCTTTGTTATAGCCTGCCAGCTTCTTTAAGAGACGTTTTCTGCCGTCAGCATCCACGAGGGAATTTTCATCCAGCTGGCTCACCAGCTCCATCACATACGGCTTCCCGTCGATCTCGATATAACGGGAAATCACCTGATAGATCTTGGAGTCTATAAATTCCAGTTTTGTCCGCTGCTTTCCATCCGCAAAGGTCTTGGTGGAAATACAGTTTTCACAGGGGCTTTTCTTTTTCCATATCTCGTAACACTGGCAGGGAACTTCGACATGTTCGTTATAATGCCGTTCCATGTGCTCAAAATTGTCTTTATCCAGAAGGCGCACAATAGAAAATACTTTTTTGAGTTCTTCTATGAACTCTTCCGCTTCCGGCCCGCTCATGACATCTTTTTCTTCCGTACTCTCTGCACTCATTTCTTCACATCCCCTTCATTCCATCAGCTTCCCAGATTTTTTCTCACTGTTTTTTATTATAACATCCGCGTAAAAAACTGTACAGAGGGTTTTTCAACATTACTTTTTACGTCCCAGCTGCCAGAACGCCACTGCGCTGGCTGCCGCCACATTCAGGGAATCCACGCCGTGGGACATGGGGATGCGGACCGTGTAATCACAGTCGGCGATGGTCGCCTTCGCAAGGCCGTCCCCCTCCGTTCCGAGGATCAGCGCCAGCTTCTCCTCACTCATGAGCTTCGGATCGTCGATGCTGACGGAGTCGTCGGAAAGAGCCAGCGCCGCCGTTCGAAAGCCTAAACTTTTCAGTTTTTTTACACCCTCCTCGGGCCAGGAGAGCTCTTTATCCACAAAAGCCCAGGGAATCTGGAAAACCGTCCCCATGCTCACCCGGATTGCCCGGCGGTAAAGCGGATTGCTACAGTCCGGCGTCAGAATTACCGCGTCAATGTTGAGGGCCGCCGCGGACCGGAAAATAGCCCCCACATTCGTGGGATTCACCACATTTTCCAGAATTGCCAGTCTCCGGGCTCCCTGAGCCACCTCCTCGATGGTCTTCGGCGCCGGGCGGTACATCGCACAGAGCATGCCCCGGGTCAGATTGTAGCCTGTCATTTTGGAGAGAACCTCAAACTCCGCTGTGAAAACCGGAAGCTCCGGGAACCGCTCCACGATCTCCCAGGTTTCTCCCCGGACTCTTCCTTTTTCCGCCAAAAAGGCTGCCGGACGGCAGCCTGCAGCCAGAGCCCGCTCAATAACCTTCGGGCTCTCGGCAATAAATATTCCTTTTTCCGGCTCGTGCCGGTTCAAAAGCTGATTCTCCGTAAGCCGGGTAAAGACATCCAGCTCCGGAGCTTCAAAATCTGTAATCTCTATGATATTTGCCATACGTTTCTCCTATCGGATGCAGATATAAACCACATAAGCGGCGTAAAGAATCAGCATCAGGATACCTTCCTTCCGGTTCAGCTCTTTCTTCGTCCAGGCCAGAACCCATACGATAGCACTGAAAATGATGAGGATCACGATATCGATGACGTTCTCCGTCAGGAAAGCCACCGGGCTGACCGCGGAGGCGATACCAAGCACCATCAGAATGTTAAAAATGTTGGAACCGATGACGTTTCCGAGGGCCATATCCACTTCCTTTTTCTTTGCTGCCACGATGGAGGTTGCAAGCTCCGGAAGGCTGGTTCCAAAAGCCACCACTGTAAGGCCGATCAGCGTCTGGCTGATGCCCATCGCAGAGGCCACTGTCGTCGCTCCATCCACGACCCAGTCGCTTCCAAGGGCAATCGCCACGCCGCCTGCCACGATGTAGATGAGGCTCTTCGGTACGGACATGACGGGCATTTCCTCTGCCTCAGCCAGAAGCTCATCTTCTTCTCCCTCAGCCCCATTTCCGGCATTTCTTGCGGAACGGATCATGTAAAGAATAAAGAAAGCAAAGAGAACGATAAAGACAACTCCGTCCACATGGCCCAGCGTCATGTCGATAGCTCCTAAGATCAGAAGCAGGATCGCACAGGCGATGGATAAGGGAAAATCACGCTTTAAGATTCCCACCTGAACCGCTAGCGGTGTCAGCACTGCACAGACACCCACAACAACCATCAGATTGAAAATGTTGGAACCCACGGCGTTGCTGACGGCCAGAGCATTGTTTCCGGAAATGGAAGCCGTGATGCTGACTGCGGTCTCCGGAAGGCTGGTTCCCATCGCCACAATCGTCATTCCGATAATCAGAGTCGGCACATGAAAGCGCTTGGCCACGCTGCTGCAGCCCTCCACAAAGGCATCGGCTCCCTTTACCAGAAACACAAAGCCGATGACCAGCAGTACCACTGCAAAGGGTACGCTCTGCAAAATTTCATTCATAATCTTTTTCCTCCGTTTTCTGAACCTGTTTTTTTCCGTTTCCGACCGTTCAGATCTGCAAGCGTCACCATAACATAAAAAAAGCTCACATATGACTTCACCATTGGAAAATCATATGTGAGTCTCATTCTTTAAGATTTGCCAGGTACCTCAAATGGCACCGCGCCTGTTGACAAACCACACTTGCGTGTGAACTACTCCCCCACGAAATATTCAGATGGGTTTAACTATAGCGGATGGAGCTCTTTTTGTCAATAATTTTTTTCAAGAAGACGCCGTCTGCTTTGCTTCAAAAGCCTGGATCACAGCCAGGGCCTCATCGCTGATTTTACTTGGAACCGCTGCCGGGCGGGCCAGGAAATATCCCTGTAGAAGATCCACGCCCAGAGCCAGCACAGTTTCAAGCTCGGCCGCCGTCTCCATTCCTTCTGCGATGATCTGCATATTTCTCTCATGGGCATAGGAAACGATATTGGAAACGATCTGCTGTTTATCCTGGCTCTTGTCGATGTCCCGGATGATGGAAATGTCCACCTTAATGTAGGCCGGTGACAGATCGATGAGGTTCTTCTCATTGCTGTAGCCGCTTCCGTAATCATCCAGTGCAAAATTTCCCTGTAAACCAAGTGTATTTCTCTTGATCTCCAGCGCACTGCTGTCCATGCCCTCTTCTTCTGTGATCTCCACAACGAGCCTGCTTTGGAGGGAAGTGAAACGCCGCGCGTACTCTTCGCTCTCCGCCTCCGTCATATGCTGGCTTGCAACAGAATTGACGAAAAGCTTCTCTTTTCCGCTGATCAGGCCCTCCCGCTCCAGGAAAAGATAGCTCTCGGCGGATTTAAACATCGTGATACGCTCAATCTCATGGAGGCAGCCCTCCTCCCTGGCCAGCTCCATGACCTGTCCCGGATTGGTAATCATCGGAAGACTCACACGCATGAGGGCCTCGTAAGCGATAGTCTCTCCGGTCTTTCCGGAAATGATCGGCTGGAAATAATACCGTACCAGTTCTTCCCGGATGAGCTTCTGGAACTGCTGCCGTTTCTCGGTGGCAACGGCCTCTTTCCTGTAAATTTCGGGATCAAACTCGGCCAGCTCGCCTTTCTGGGTTCGTTTCACCTGATACATCGCGAAGTCCGCGTATTTTTTCATAATCGGGAATTCCCGGCTGTTCTCCGGATACCAGGCGATACCTCCGGAAATGCTCAGGTGCAGCTCTCTGCCGCTCGGAAGAGTCAGCGAAGTCTCCTTCACCGCCGTCTTCAGATTCCGAATCTCCTCCCGGATGGCCTCCTGGCTGTCATAGCCATAAAACAGCACGTTAAACTCATCGCCGGAAATCCGGGCACAGAGCGTACCCGGCGGCGTATTCCAGGCCAGACACTGTCCTGCTCTCCGGATATACTTATCGCCCCAGTCGTGGCCGAAGGTATCGTTCATATGCTTCAGATTGTCTGTATCCATCATGATGAGGGCTGCGTGTTTTAATTTCTCCGGCCGGGCGAAAATAGCTTTGCTCTCCCTCTGGAAAGCTCTGCGGCTGTAAAGTCCCGTCAACGGATCGTAATCACGCTCATGCTCGATTCGAAGCCGCTCGGTGGTGACAGCCGTCACATCTTCCACCAGACCGACCTGGGCATCCGCTTCACTGGTGGTCTCAATGCGGACATAGCGTATTTTTCCGTCGGGCAGAGGAATGTGGTAGATCAGATCCCCCGCATAGCCCTTGCTGCTCCTACAGACGCTTTCAAACTCTGTCATGATCTCCTGGAAACGTTCTTTTGTCAGGTTCTCTTCCTTTTTTTCAGGAATCCCCAGCATACTGAAAAAATTCTCTGTCACATAGACCGTGGGCGAATCCTTCCGGACCTCATAGCCGCCCAGATCCACACTCGCCATCTCCATGATCCGCAAAAACTTTGTGGAAGTATTGAGCACATCATGGCTTAACTGCGTCACAGCTGTAGCAAACTGATCCAGCTCCCGGATATGAGTGGTGGAAAATTTCGGCATGGCCGTGGGATTTTTCTGCGCCGCAGCCACTTCTCCGGAAAGCTTTGAGATAGGGCGTGCCAGATAGCGGCTTACAATCAGACTGCAGATCAGACCCACTGCCACAATCATGACAATAGCGACTCCCATGAGAAAGATTACATGATTGGAAAAAGCAAACAGATAGGTGGTCTCCACCGTTCCCACCAGCACCCACTGTTCCCCGGAAAAAGGAGCATTTCTGCTGTAGAGCGTCAGCGGCCGTACAGAGGCAAAGCTGACCTTGTTCGTCGGCGTATCCTTTAACCAGTAATCTCCACTTTCCTTCGTGAGCGTCATACTCTCAGCAGAAAAATTCTGTATAGTTCCCGCTGATGAGGAACAGGCCGCTTCCTGAAATTCAACGCTTTTTCCGGAAAGCTCCTCCCTAGTGGAAGCCAGATAATAAGTGCCGAAGCCCTGATTCTGGAGTTCCTTATTCGGAATCAAAGACTGCATATAGGAAGTCAGCATCTCCACACCCAACACGCCGTACACCGTACCGTCCTCAAAAATCAGCGGTATCGTATAAGCCAGAGCGGAACGGCCATCTCCTTTTAAGACAAAAGGCTTTCTGGTCCATCTGCCGTACTCCGCCGCATCGAGCTGGCCTTTATCCTGATAAGCCGCCTGGAAAACCTGATAGATGAAGCTTTCCTCTTCCAGCGCTTCCGGCGGAAAGGACGAAAACCAGCCCTTGTCTGTGGCGACATCCATCTGTTTCACCAGCTGAATCGGTGAACGCTCCAGAAGAAGGTCCGTATTTCTCTCGGAAGGCGTGGTCGAAGGGTCCAGATCACGGATATAAACTCCCGGCAGGGTAACATCCGCCCCGATCTGATCCAGATCTTCCGTATTCAGAACCATGAAAATGCCAGTGACAGACTTGCTCCGCAGCGTGCTGATAAGATTAGCGCTGACCGCACTCAGAAGAGGCATGGCATTTTCTCCGCTGTCATCCAGAGTCTCAAGGTCGATCGCTCCCTCTTCCGTCAGAGACGCCGTTGTCTCATTAATCTTTGCCGACAGGACGCTTAAGTCCTGATTGGCCAGCATAACATTTTCCAGATAAGCGCTCCGGTTTTCCACCTGTTTTTCCACAATATCCATGGCGTTCTGGTTCATCTGGGGGCCCATATTGCTGAAATAAAATGCCAATAGAAGCAGCAGGACTTCAAGTCCCAGGACAACCAGCATGGCTGTCAGGATCATGCGGAAAATCGATCTTTCCTTCTTCATCATCTCAGGAAGTCCCTCCTTTCCTCAAAAAAGGTGCTCATCCTTCAAAGGCCTGAAGTTGAGTTAAGGTATCCTGATACCAGTTCTGGAAATACTCGTCAGTCAGGAAATCCGCCGTCGCTGCTTCCAGTGTTTCTCCGCCTGCCATCCGCTCTTCCACAACGGCCCGGTCTGCGGTTGCCAGATCGCTCATGGAATACTGAAGCACATTCCTCGCGCCCAGACCGCCCTTGAAGGCTTTCGTCGTGTACAAAGTGCTGTTGTTTACCGTGTCAACACCGACCGTGAGGATTGCTTCCATGGAAGCGCTGAGATCCTTATCGCTCTCTTTAATCTTCTTCATATCGTTGGCTTCCTTCGTCACAGGAAGATAACCGGAGCCAACGGAAAAGGCGATGTTATTCTCTGCCTTCGTAAACCATTTCAGAAACTCGACGCAGGCTTTTTCCTCGTCCTCGGTGGCCTTGATGACTACCATACCGGCTCCCTGCTGCACCGCGCAAGCCTCGCCGCCTTCAAATACCGGGGTCGGCAGAATTTTAAGCTCAATATCGTGGCTCTCAGTGTCGCTCTCCACCACCCGAGTCGGGAAATAGGTCGCGCTGGAGGTGGAACCTACATAGCCGATGATATTTCCGGTCTTGATGTCGTCGCTGCGGAACCAGCCTGAAGCGCTGAAATAGCCCTTCACATAGGGAACATAGTAGCCATCCCAGAGTTTTTTCGCCACTTCCTCATTGAAATCCAGAGTCATCCTGCCATTTTCCACATGGAAAATCTCTGTTCCCAGCTCTTCTGCACCGATGAGCATATAGTTTGCCATGGCGTCTCTTCCGAAAAAGGCTTTGCCATCAGACCAGTCGTAGTATTTCTCTGCTGTCTCGATGAGTCCTTCCACCGTCGCCAGATCATCGTAGGCGGCTCCTGTCTCCCCGGCAAATTTCTGCCAGTCGGTATCGTTCAGAAAAAGAAGCTCCGTAGACTTTGCCACCGGGAAAATCTTGATGCTGCCGTCCCCGGAGAAATCGCCCTCCTCAATATAGTTCTGAACGTATTTTTCCTTTTCCTCTTTGGTCAGATAACCGGAAATATCGGCGATTTTTCCCATCTGATCCACGGTATAGGCCGTATCCGCATAAGCGGAGAAAATATTCGGCATCTCATCGGCTCCGACTTTTCCCTCTGCAGAGGCCAGCACGTTCGTCTCCAGATCGTTGACGCTGCCCTGGCTGCTGCTCTCCACAGTAACGCCCATCTTCTTTCCTTCACCCTCATTGAACTTGTCCACCAGGGAATTGAAGGTCTCCAGCTGGTCGCCGTTATAATAGGTCCATACGGTGATTGTCACTGGATTTTTAAATTTCACGCCCGAATTGCTGCAGCCGGCCAGAACAGCCACCATCGCGCCCACACTTAACAGGCACACAAACTGCTTCTTTTTCAGCATAGAAAAGCTCCCTTCTTCGCCCGCAGCTTGCCGTTGTGGACGCACACATTCGGGAATATTGTATCATAAAAACAGAAGGCCTGCAAGGAAAAGGCCGGTTTGCAGCTGTGATTGTATAAATTTTTCAATTCCGGACACAATAGGAAAAGCAGCGGCGCTCAGTTTTTAAGAGCCCCCTGCACAAGAAGTTTCTGCAAGGAGGAAAATGAAATGGCAAAGAATACGAAGAGTAAAAATGGTGTAAAAAATGACAATTACAGCAGTGCGTACGAGATGGACCGCACGGGAAACACCTATGAGGAAGAAAACAAAAGCAAAAACGGCTACAAGCAGGATGGAAATACCCGAGACTGCCACAAAAACAAGGCAGAGGACACCTGGGAGACAGACAGGAAATACTAAGGGATAAAGGAACCCCGGCGCGATTGCGTGATGCTCGCGCCGGGGTTTCTTCCCTGTTTATCTGTGAAAACTGGTGAAAATCGCTGCTTCCTTCTCCGGAAGTCCAAGACTTTTCCGGCCAAGCTGAAAGCTCTTCATCATAAATGCCATATTTCGGCCCAGGGTACGCATCGTCTGTAAGCCCTCAGCGTCCTTCTGTACCTCTTCTGCGGAACCGCCATATACCATATTCCAATACTGGCTCGACGCTACCGGCATGCCCGTCATGGTAAAATATTTATTCAGGACATCAAAGGAAGCAGTATTTCCGCCCCGTCGGCAGGTCACAACAGAAGCGCCGACTTTCATGGTCTTGTCTGTTCCCAGAGTGCTGAAAAACAGGCGGTCCATAAAGGAGATCGCGCCTCCTGCCGGAGATGAAAAATAAACCGGCGCACCGATGACAAAAGCGTCCGCCTCAGCAAGCTTCGGCGCTACTTCATTGACAACATCGTCAAACACACACTTTCCCGTGGCCTGGCACTTACGACAGGCAATGCAGCCCCGCACGTCCCTGTGCCCCACATGAATCAGTTCCACCTCAATGCCCTCTGCTTCCAGAGTCTTTTTCAGCTCTCTCAGAGCCGTAAAGGTGCAGCCCTTTGCCCGGGGACTGCCGTTTACCAACAATGCTTTTAATGTTTTCATGATTTCTCCTCCTTCTTACTGATATAATCTCTCGGAATCTTCAGTCCAGTAAAATCAAGGCCTTCAGATCCCTCTTTTTATAAAATCCCCCACTTTTTTTGCCAAAATTACTTGACAAATCTATAGAAAAATGCGGCGCTCCGCGCCCTTGATCAAAAGTACATTATTCGATTGTAGTCATTTTTTTGGTTACCTGTTAATTGTGGCAGTCATTCCGACTACCAAAATTTTCTTGTTGAAAATCTTCGTAAATATTATCCTGATCCGAATGTCTTTTCCCGTGATACATGGGATATCATTGAACGCTTCTGGAACCTCGATAAAAGTAAAACAGCCTAAGCAGAAAGGTTCTAAAGCTCAACCTGTTGAGAAAGTTACTTATCAAAGTTCAATGCCAGAGTTTCGCTGGCATGATCAATCAGAATTCCGAGAGATCATTCTATTATAAGAAAAACGAGACCTCCAAAGAAGTCTCTCTTTGTTTTGCAGTATATACCTGTAAGTAATAACTGTCAGCCATATAATTCTTTCCGAAGTTTCTTCGCCGCATCCAGGAAGCGCTGAACCGTCGGCGTAATATAACTCTCCTCCGCTGCCTTATTAAAGCTTCCCGCATCCGCCACCCGGATAAAGGTCTCCAGTTGTGGATTGTACATGTTCTATCACCCTTTTCCTGTCAATTTGCTCTGATTCTACCACAAAACAGAATCTTTTTCCATTCCCGATCGGCTTTATCCCATGATCCAGCCTATCAGTGTTGACATTACGATCATCACCACGGAAAACAGAAAGGAACTTACCGATATCAGAGTTGCTCTCTGTCCCGACAGAATCATCTCATTTAACAGCACATCCGTCCGAACTTCCAGGAAGTCATCGGACAGAGCGCCCACAAAACCGCCCAGGATCATGAGATAAGGTCTCCCTGTAAAAGTCATCCCAAAGGCGAACAGCACGCCTACTCCGCTTGCCAGCAACATTCTGACATAAGAACTGCCGGAAAAATACTGCGATATTTTTGCGCCTGCTGCCGCACCGAGTCCCATCATAAACAGGGCCGGTCCCAGAAGCGCGCTGTCAAGTCCCGCAAGAGGAAGCTTCGCCTGCAGGAAAAATAATAGCAGCGTCGATACCGCGCCAACCAGCGCGTTTGTAATCATGATCTTTCTTGCTCTTTTATTGGAGCGAAGAAAGGTCCAGCTTTCTTTTACGACCTCATAGAGCTGCTCCCTGCTGCTTTTGTTTTTTGTCTCCACATCTTTCATAACCTCCTGAAGGCTGCCCGCGATGAAAAGGGCGACGAGGCCAAACAGCAAATCCAGCATGTAGGCCTTTCGATATCCCAGCCACAGCGCAAGCCCCGCACATAATGTAGCCGCAGATTGAGTGATACGATAGAACATCATTTCTGTTGATGAAAATCGATTATAAGCGCCTTCATTCCCATCTTTCTTAAGACTGTCATAAGCCAGAGCCTCCCTTGTTCCGGAGGCAAGATTATAGCTAAGGGCGCTGCAGCCGATGGCCAGTGCCACGGTTCCAAAACTGTCCGACAGGATCATGAGTCCCCCTGACAAAAGCATCATCACCTGACTAAGCACAAGGGTCCTTTTCCGCCCAAACACATCGGCCACCACGCCCGATGGCAACTCAAAACAGAAGCTCACAATATGAAAAATGCTTTCCAGCAGTCCGATTTCTAGAACAGAAAAACCTCTCAGCACCAGAAGGGCCACCCAGGAGGAACCTGCCGGCAGAAAATATCCCACGGCCGTTAAAAGATACAACTTATGGATTTGTTTTTTCGACATAAAAAAATCTCCTTTTTAAAATATTCATAGGATATCTTAATCAGGAGATAGTGCTTCGCTTTTTATCCGTTTTTATAAACTGTTTACCTGAAAAAGAGCGCACTATCCCTGTAAACAGCTAAAACGTTACCTTTCATCAGATGAAGCGTCGTTGTTTTCCAGCTCATTGTGTGCTCCTTTCCTGTCCATTTGGTATTAGGCTATCACAGAAATCTGCAAATTGCAAGAATTTCTTAAAGCGCGGTTCCTTTTTTCGTAACAAAGAATCCCTTCATATCTGTATGTTCCAGCTTCAACAGCGCAATTTTCCTGTCAATTCCCCCTGCATAGCCCGTCAGGCTGCCATTTGTCCCCACCACGCGATGGCAGGGAATGATGATGGAAATCTCGTTGTGGCCTACCGCCCCGCCTACGGCCTGGGCTGACATGGAAGAAGTATTCTGCATGGCCGCCAGCCGTCCTGCAATCTCTCCATAGGTAGTCGTCTGCCCATAAGGAATCTCCAGCAAAAGCTTCCACACTGCCTGCCGGAACGGGGAGCCTGCTGGATGAAGCGGCGGTATAAAGTTCGGTTCTTTTCCTGAGAAATAGAGATCCAGCCATTTTTTTGCCTCAGCAAGAACTGGAGTTTCCTTGGGAATCTGCTCCCCCGTAAGCGTATGGGCAAAATACTTCTGCCCCTCAAACCACAGCCCCGTAAGCCCGATTTCATCCGCTGCCAGCAAAATGCCGCCCAGGGGCGACTGGTATGTGCCTGTGTAGATCATATTTCTTCCCCTTCTTTCTCTTTTCTTTTCGTTTCGTATGCTATGATTATAGCGCAATTTACGCGGTCCGGTTATCACTTTATATCCAGATATCATTACAAAATCACACTTTTTTCCATTTTGCCTTATTGCATATTCTTCTGATCGGAAGTATGATAAATAAAAAGCCCGGAGGAAAATTCTTCTCCGTAAGGCACCCATTTTCTGCTGTTCCTTTCTTCCCCTTCTTTCTCTTTTCTTTTCGTTTCGTATGCTATGATTATAGCGCAATTTACGCGGTCCGGTTATCACTTTATATCCAGATATCATTACAAAATCACACTTTTTTCCATTTTGAGTCCATTTTGCCTTATTGCATATTCTTCTGATCGGAAGTATGATAAATAAAAAGCCCGGAGGAAAATTCTTCTCCGTAAGGCACCCATTTTCTGCTGTTCCTTTTGACTTTTCCAGAAATTTGTGCTACTATTAGTTAGCAATGTCTAACTTTTTTTAAAGTTCACAGGAAGGAGACTTTCTCTATGACACCTGAAAAATATAAACAGCTTTCCATCAAAGAATTTACCGCGGCAGCCAAAATCTACGACAGCAACCATGCCGGCATTTATGAAATGTGCAAGGACGACTACCCGCCCATTCTGGCAGAGCTGGAGAAAGAACCGTTTCACGATGTCCTCGACTGCGGCTGCGGAACCGGACCGATGATCGAGCTGCTTCATGAAAAATACCCGGAGAAACACTATGTCGGTCTCGATCTGACTCCCGAGATGATCAACGTCGCTCAGGCCAAAAAGCTTTCCAACACCGAATTTGTGGTGGGCGACAGCGAGAATCTCCCCTTCCCGGAATATTCCTTCGACGCGGTCATCTGCTCGAACAGCTTTCATCACTACCCCAACCCACAGGCTTTTTTCAACAGTGCTTACTGTATTCTCCGAAAAGGAGGTCGTCTCGTTCTGCGTGATTATACCTCCTCCGATCTCATGGTCTGGCTGATGAACCATCTGGAGATGCCTCTGGCAAATCTCTTCGGACACGGCGATGTACGAATCCGCAAACCCGCGGAATTTACCGCCATGGCTGAGAAGGCCGGCTTCACCGTGCTGACGATGGAGAAGCAGAAAGGCTTCCGCGCACATCTTGTTGCACGGAAATAACGTCTGTACCATCTGATTATTCTTGCAAATTTAGAAGAGCATCAGGAACAATTCATCGATAGCCAGCGGTGTTACAATGATGCTCGGCGCGATCGCATTCAGGCGCGCGCCACGTTTGCCCCACTCGACGCACTGGACCATGACACGCTTCTCGTTACAGCGTTTTGCCAGCTGGTAGGCATTATTCTGCCTTTTCTGATGAAGATAAAGTCAGACTTTTCAATGTGTTCGGTGGAATCCCCTATTACAACAGACTGATTAGCGTCAAAAAGAGTGTTCGTGAAAATATAATTGACCTCATTGCCTCACCGGGCGCCCGCCTGGAAAATGAAGTATCTATGTACCTGAATTCGGAAATTTCAAAGATTACAAATGCAAATGCAGTATTTGAAGCACTTGCAAAGGGCTTTTCCAAATACAATGAAATGGCGCCAAATTTCTGCACTTTTGCGACCATGAGCATATAAACGCTTCCTGAGATCAGCGCACAGAATGCGGGTAACACTACATTATTGAATCCCGGAAAAATAAGAACACTGCTGAATGTTGCGACCGCTACCAGCACGAAATAAAGCGCGGTAAAAACGCCGATGGAAATTAGATCAGGTACGGTTAATTAGTTTTCACTAATTATTTTTCCCGCAATCTCCTTTGAAAAGCATGAACACATCGCGGAACTAAATGCTTTTTATGAACCTGCCGCTTCAGTCTGGGTATTCCTCTTCATTTTTCAGATGATAATCCCTTTCGTGTGATCCATCTCATGCTGGATGATCTGGGCTGTCCAGCCGTTAAATTTCTGGCGCTGTTTCTTCCAGGCCATATCGTAAAATTCCACTTCGATATTTTCATATCGGAGCGTCTTTCTGGTTCCTTCGAGGGAAAGACAGCCCTCCTCCGCCTCGTATGGCGTATCCTTGTGAAGCAGTACCGGATTAAACATTACTACATCCATAAAGCCCATGCTGACAATGATCGCATTCTTTCTGACACCGATCATATTCGCCGCCATGCCCACACATTCCTCCCGGTGAGCGCTCAAAGTATCCATCAGATCTTTTCCCAGGGAGAGGTCTGCTTTTGTGGCGGGTTCTGCCTTCTGTGAAAGGAAAAAAACATCTTTCATTATCGGTCTTACCATTGCTATGCCTCCTTTTCGCCTTCATTTTACCACAAGATCTGCCAAATAGCATTTTAAAAAGTTTCTATTCTTAACATCACGATTAGTTTAGACTAATCTATAATTAACGATTATATCTAATTGAGGAAGGTAAAAAATTATGAGTTTGACTGTTCTGAAAATCATGCTGGTACTGGGTATCAGCGGCCACGCGCTGAACATGTACTGCGACCGGATTCTGTCCATCTTTCCAAATGGAAAGCTGACTCTTGCAGATCTGAAAACCTTCGGAAAAGACGACAAGCTGGCGAAGATCATAGAAGGCGTATCCAAAAAAGTTCCGATGCGCTCCGCCATGGCTTCCATGCTGGTGTGGATTCTCCTGATTTAAGGCAAACTTTCAGGGGCTGCTTTTGAGGCAGCCCTTTTTCTCAGACGAGAGCCACTTTTCCCCGTCCCCAATGGTTCTTGTACTTCTCCAGTACCCTTTCGTAATTCCCCTCATAAATGAAGTAATAATCCAGCTGCTTTCCTTCCATATAAAGATAGGATCCGTACATCGGAATCGTGCAGGCGAGGGCCGTGCCCTCCGAGGCCAGGCCGATGCCATAGCCGTACTCCGATACCACCAGCGGCATGCGGAGCGCTTTCTGGCCGAAGCTGATATAGCGGGCCTTCTGGTTCATGGGCTCCAGTTTGCTGTCGAGGACGCCTTTGGCGTAGAGCTTCTCTTTCTTGGGCCAGTCAAAGTAGAGCCAGCCTTCTGCAACGGAGCTGTACTCCATCTGTCTCGGAAGGGCTGCTTTCTCGGCCAGCAGGCATTTTCCGGTCTTGTCAAGAAAAGTGAGAGCCCCCGTCTTCTTGTCGATCCGCACCGTGAGTTTCTCCGTCGTAAGCTCCGCCAGACCTTTTCCCTCTCTCGCTGACCACTTCACAGGACTTTCCGGCTGGTAATCCCAGTAGCCCGGTTCAAACTCTGCCCGGATGCCCTTCTGGAACTGTACCCGGATCAGGCCGTCCTCCAGAGGAATCAGATGAAGGATTCCATAATTGCTGATGACTTCCAGATATTTCTTCGTTTTCCGCAAAATCCGGACTGCCGTATCAATGCGGCTGTGGCCTTTCGGCCGTAAAACGCTGCTGTTTGGGATGCCGCCGAAGGGATAGGAAGAGGGATTGATGGGCGCTGTGGGCCGCACTTTGCTCTCCAGCGCCTTTCGCACCGGCACCTCCCGTTTCGGCGGCTGTCCGTTCTTCGGAAGGTTCAGTTTCGGAGGCGCGGGCTGCTCTCCCACAAAGCCCAGCTTCATCGGGCGGCTGTAGGAGGATAGAGCCTTCTCTTTTCCGGCCTCGGACACCTTCATGCCGCCGGAGATCTCGACCTTTTCCTCCGTTCTGTGGGCCGCTTTCACCAGAAGGCCCCTCTCTTCTGCTGTAGAAACCTTCTCCGTTGCCGGATTAGCTGCCTTTTTCTCCACAGGGGCCGGCTTTTTCCGGAGTGCCTGAGACTCCTTGTGGACCTGATTTTCCAGCGAATGGAGCCTTTTCTCCTCGGAAACCTTCGTTCCGATGAGGTCTGTCAGATCCCCTGTATGGACCACCGCCAGCTCGTGGAGGGCACGGGTGGCCGCCACATAGAGAAGCTTCACATAGGCATCCTCGCTGGGATAGTGTTCCTCGGAAGGATGGTAGAGAAGAACCGCGTCAAACTCCAGGCCTTTCGTGTACTCCACGGGCAGTACCATGACGCCGCTTCCAAACTCAGCCGTGGTGAGATCGCTGTTTACCAGTGTGATCTTTTCGCCAAGCCGGGCATCGACTTCCTTCGTCTCCTCCTCGTCCCGGCAGATCACAGCGATGGTCTCATGGCCCGCCTGCTGCCATTTCCGGATGAGTTCTACAGTCTTTTCCAGCATGGCTTTTTCATCCGCACAATCGCAGATTTCTACCGCGTTTCCGTGACGGATCACGGGTTCCACCGGGTAAATGGGAAAATTTCCATGGCGGAGGATCTCCGTCGCAAAATCCGAAATCTCCACGGTATTTCGGTAGCTCTTTTTCAGCAGGCCGAAGCTGTCAAATGGGCCTGTGAGGATCAGCTCCTGAAGGTCCTTCCAGTCGTTGAGGCCATAGCCAAAATGGATATTCTGGGAGACGTCGCCCATGATCGTGTAGGTGCAGCCCCTGAGACAGTAGGCCAGCACACCGTAAGCCATCATGCCGAAATCCTGGGCCTCGTCGATGATCACATGGCTGGCCTCCCGGATGCCGTCGTTCTCCTTGATCCGCTTATAGAGGTAAGCGAGGGCCGCCAGATCGTAGAGGTCGAACTCATTTTCCGTGAAGGGAACCTTCTTGCCTCTCTCCTTCTGCACCTCCAGAAACTCCTGATACACCTCGAAAATGGAACCTTTCCACTCTTTTTTCCCGAAATGCCACCGGTACAGCCGCTGAAGCTCCTTTTTCTCCTCATCCGTATAGGAGACAAATTTTCCGGTCAGTTCATTTTCCAGCCTTGCGTGAAGCATCTCGTTGAGCATGTCGATTTTTCCCTGGACAGAAACCGTGGGGTTGTCTTTCCTGTAAGTGCGGATCACGTTTTCATCCATGAGGAGCACACCATTTTTCTCAATCCGGATCTCCTCTGAGGGAATTGTCCGCTCCTCGTACTCCTCGCAGAAGGCCTCAAGCTCATGGAACCAGTCGTAACTTCCTTTCACCCAGGCTTCCTTATCTTTCGCATCCAGCGCTTTGATTCGATGAAAGCGCGGATCCCAGTCTTCATATAGAAAACGGACAAACAACTGCTCCATCGTCATCTGGGAAACGCCGTAGACGTCCAGATCCGGCAGAACGCTGGTGATGTAGTTCAGAAGAATCCGGTTGCTGCCGATGATGTAGAAATCCTCCGGACGAAATTTGTCCTCATAGTTGTAGAGAATGTAAGAGATCCGGTGCATGGCCACCGTGGTTTTTCCGGAACCGGCCACTCCCTGAACGATGATGTTCGTCTTCGGCGAGGTCCGGATGATCGCATTCTGTTCCTGCTGGATCGTGGCGATGATCTCTCCCAGCACCGCCTTTTTGCTCTTGGCCAGATACTTGGTGAGAAGCTCGTCGTTGGCCACCACATCCGAATCAAAGAAATCCTTCAGCTGGTCGTTTTCGATCTCATAGGTCCGTTTTCGTTTCAGGTCCACCTCGTAAGTCCCGTGATTTTTCACCTCATACTGACAGAGTCCCGTACTGTTCTCGTAATAAATGGATGCCACCGGAGCCCGCCAGTCAATGACAACAGGCTCTGAGTCTTTGTCAGAAATGCCTACCCGTCCCACATAGTAGGATTCTTCCTGCGGAAGCTTCTGATCACGGAAGTCGATCCTTCCGAAATAAGGCTTTTTCCTCGCCTTCTCACAGCGCACCAGATTCCGCTTCGTATCCTCAAGCTGTGCCTGAGTGTTGCGAAGGAGGGAAAGAGCCTCCTTATCCTTCGGTCCGTAGGTCTCCATGAGATCATAGACTTCTTCAGAAAGAGACCGGATCTGCTCCCTCGTGTGGTTCAGATTGCCCTGTGCGATGGTAAGAATGTCAGCCAGCTGTTTTTCTTCTTCCTCCCGGCTTAATCCCGGGATGGAACGAAAGGTCTTTTTTTCTTTCATTTTCTTCTCCTTTTTCGATAGATTCATCCCGATAAGGAATATCTTACCATCCCTTGCTGAAAAAGTATATATATAAACGTAACTATTCAGCCCCCATGTCAATTCCGCTTCGCTACATCTCAATGTAGCTTCTCGCCAAATAGATTTTCAATCAAAAGTGTTCATTCATGCGAGCATGACTCACACTTTTGACAGAAAATCTGCTTGGCTCTGAATAGTTACAAAAAGACACCGCAGTATGTTTTTTTACTGCGGTGTCTTTGTCTTTATCGGTCGAAGCGAAGTTTTACATAGCCTTTGATGGCCTCCACACATTTTTCAAAGCCCAGCTTACTGCTGTCCAGGCAGAGGTCATAGTTTCTTGCATCATTCCAGGTCCTTCCTGTGTAATAATGATAATAATCACCACGGAATTTATCGGTCTTCAGAATGAATTTTTCCATTTCTTTTTCAGAGGTGATCGATGAACGTTCCAGGCTCCGGGCAATGCAGTAATCCATAGGTGCATGGACGAAGACACTGACCACATTCGGATAATCCTTCAATACAAAGTCAGCACAGCGTCCCACAAGAACACAGGATTCCTGCTCCGCCAGCTGCTTGATTACCTTCGCCTGATAGTTGAAGAGATTCTTGTCAGATACAAAATCATCACTCTCCGGCGGGATCAGATCTCCCTTGTAGACCTTCTTGGCCCAGCCGAAAAGTGTAGTCCCTTTCAGGCGCTCATCCGCCTGATTGAACAGCATCTCATTGATCCCGCTGTCGTCGGAAGCCATCCTAAGGATCTCTCTGCTGTAGCAGTTGATCCCCTGATCCTTGGCATACATCTCACCGATGGTTTTTCCGCCACTTCCATACTGTCTTGCAATGGTTACGATCACATTCTCCATAATGAAATCCCCCTTTTATTCACCCAGGTATGCCTTCTTGATGGACGGGTCGTTCATCAGTACATCTGCTGCTGCATCCAGCACGATTTTTCCTGTTTCCAGAACGTAGGCCCGATCTGCGATCGACAGAGCTTTTTTCGCATTCTGTTCCACCAGAAGTACCGTTGTGCCACTGGCACTTACCTCTTTTATTATATCAAAGATTTCGTTTACAAACAATGGAGAAAGTCCCATGGACGGCTCATCCATCAGAAGGATTTTCGGATGGGACATGAGTGCCCGGCCCATAGCGAGCATCTGCTGTTCGCCGCCGCTTAAGGTTCCTGACACCTGATTTTTTCTCTCTCTCAGACGCGGGAAACGCTTGTAAACCATCTCCAGTGTCTTGGCGATCTCATCCTTATCTTTTCTCGTAAAAGCGCCCATGAGAAGGTTCTCGTAAACGCTCAGGTCCGCGAAAACTCTCCGCCCCTCGGGTACATGGGCCATTCCCAGGGTCACGATCTTGTGGGCGGGCATTTTCGTGATATCTTTTCCTTCAAATTCAATTTTACCGGACTTCGGCGCGATCAGGCCTGTGACCGTATGAAGGATCGTGGTCTTTCCGGCTCCGTTGGCTCCGATGAGGGCGATAACCTCACCTTCGTTTACCTCGAAGGAAACGCCCTTGATGGCCTGGATCACTCCGTAGTTTACCTTTAAATCCGTAACTTGCAACATTGCCATAGTTTCGCTCCTCCTTACTCGCCTAAGTATGCCTTAACCACCTTCGGGTCATTGAGCACCTCTGCGGGAGTTCCGTGGGCCAGCTCCGTACCGAAGTTCAGCACATACAGATACTCGCAGATACCGGACACCAGTTTCATATCATGCTCGATCAGAAGGATCGTCACCTTGAACTCTTTTCGGATGAGCTCGATGGTCTCCATCAGTTCCTTCGTCTCGTTGGGGTTCATGCCTGCTGCCGGTTCGTCCAGAAGAAGCAGTTTCGGGTTCGTCGCCAGAGCCCGGGCAATCTCCAGCTTTCTCTGTTTTCCGTAGGGAAGGTTGGAGGCGTTCGTGTCCGCATAGGTATCCAGCTCGAAAATTTTCAGGATCTTTAAGGCCTCCTCATCCATCTCCTTTTCCTTTGAAAAATAGGAAGGCAGATGGAGAAAGCTTGTCGCCAGATTATATCTGATGCTGTTGTGAAGAGCCACTTTTACATTGTCCAGAACGCTCATCTGTGTAAAAAGACGAATGTTCTGGAAAGTCCGGGCCACGCCCTCCTGGCAGATCTCCGCCGGTTTCTTTCCCACCAGGCTTTTTCCATCGAGAAGAATCGTGCCGTCTGTCGGCCGGTACACACCGGTCAGCATGTTGAAGGCTGTGGTTTTTCCGGCTCCGTTGGGGCCGATGAGGCCCACCAGAGCGCCTTCGTTAATCGTCATATTCAGTCCGTCTACTGCCCGGAGTCCTCCAAAGGAGATTCCGAGGTTTTTCACTTCCAGTAAAACACCCATGGTTTATACCTCCTCCTTGGAAAGCTTCTCTGCCTGCTTGAGATTCCGTTTTTCTGTCAGATTGCGTTTAAAAGCAGAGTTGTTGAAGAGCATCATTGAGATCAGGGCGATGGCGTAGATCAGCATACGGTAGTCGGAAGCGCCACGCAGGAGCTCCGGAAGCAGAGTCAGGATCACAGCTGCGATGATGGAGCCCTTGATACTTCCCATTCCGCCTAAAACAACCATTACCAGGATCTCAATGGACGCATTATAATCAAAGTTTGCAGGCTTCAGGATACCTAAGTTTGCACCATAGATCACACCTGCCATCCCTGCCATAAACGCAGCAATTACAAACGCCAAGATTTTGTATCGGCTTACCGGGATACCGACAGCCTCTGCTGCTATATAATTGTCACGGATGGCGCAGACAGCACGGCCGTGACGGGAATTTACCAGATGTGACACCAGAAGGATGACAAGGAGCATCAGGATAAACACAAAGGTAAAATTCTTATAAGTGGCCACCAGTGGGATTTTGGAAAGACCTTTGGCTCCTCCGGTAATCTTCAGGCTGTTAAAAACGGATTTGATGATCTCACCAAAACCCAGAGTTACGATCGCCAGATAGTCACCTTTCAGACGAAGGACCGGAATACCAATGACGACTCCCAGAAGGGCTGCGGCTACTCCGCCAATAAAAACAGCCAGAAGCAGGCTCACCAGAACCGGCAGGATATCCTTCGTTGCAATCAGGAAAAGGCAGCCGGTATAGGCGCCAATGGACATGAAAGCCGCATGTCCCAGACTCAGTTCACCCAGGAAACCAACAACCAGGCTTAAAGAAACAGACATCATGACATAAACGCAGACCGGAGTGATCAGTGACATCATCTGACGGCTTAAAACACCGCCCTTTACCAGTCCCATAACAGCTGCATAAACCACAAGGGCGATCAGTGCGTTGACGATAATTTTTTTGTCGATCTTCATTTTGGTCACCTACACTTTCTCGATCTTCATTTTGCCAAGAAGCCCGGAAGGCTTCACCAGCAACACGATTACCAGTACACTGAATACGATAGCATCCGAAAGCTGTGTGGAAATGTAAGCTTTTGCAAGGCTTTCAATGATCCCTAGGATCAATCCGCCAAGCATGGCTCCCGGAATACTTCCGATACCACCTAAAACAGCTGCCACGAAAGCTTTGATTCCGGGAAGAGCTCCCAGAGTAGGAAGCAAGGTCTCGTACTGAGCAATGAAAAGAACTCCTGCCACAGCCGCAAGAGCCGAACCAACAGCAAAGGTGATGGAGATCGTCTGATTGACATTTACGCCCATCAGTTCTGCTGCGCCTTTATCTTCTGATACCGCTCTCATGGCCCGGCCGGCCTTGGTCTTGTTGATAAAAAGCGTCAGCAGGATCATGGAAATGGTCGTCACGATCAGGGTCACAATCGTAAGCCCTGAAACATGTACGCCTCCGATCTTGATGGAGGGCACTTTAATAATAGAAGCAAAAGGAATCGGTGTGGCTTTAAAAATCAGAAGTGCCAGATTCTGTAAAAGATAGCTGACGCCAATGGCAGTGATCAGAACAGCCAGCGGCGGCGCCTGTCTCAAGGGTTTATAGGCTATTTTTTCAATGACGACTCCCAGCAGTGCACATACCAGTATGGTAATGATCACAGCCAGGATCGGATGCAGATGCAGAAGAGATACGCAGACATACAGCGTATATGCGCCAACCATAATAATATCACCATGGGCGAAGTTGATCATTTTGGCAATACCGTAAACCATTGTATAGCCAAGGGCGATCAGTGCGTAAATACTTCCTGTTCTCAATCCATTCAATAACTGTTCCAGAATTGCATTGATCAGACTCATTTTTCTCCACCTTTCTCTCTTTGAAAAACGGAAGGGAGACAGCCGATGCCGTCTCCCCTGCAAGTATCAGAATCTACTCTTGACCGCTTCTATTTACTCAACGTATGTATACTGACCATCTTTTACGGTTACAAACTTAACATCTTTTACAGCTGCACCGCTTGCATCAAAGGTGATGGGATCACCGGTCAGACCGGATACAGAGATCTTGGTCATAGCGTCGATCATATCAGCACTCTCAATGCTGCCTGCTTCTTCCATAGCTGCCTTGAAAGCATAAACTCCATCGTAAGCATCTGCTGCGAACTGATCCGGAGTCTCACCATAGGCATCCTGGTAAGCTTTTACAAAGTTTACAACCTTCTCATCATCGACAGATGCACAGAACGGGCTGGTAAAGATGCATCCCTCTACGGTAGCCGGATCGGTAACGGTCTTCAGCACACCATCCCATCCGTCAGAACCAAGGAACGGAAGCTCCATGCCAAGTTCACTGGCCTGTTTAGTGATGTAAGTAATATCCTGATAGTAAGCCGGAACATAGATGGCTTCTGCATCGGTTCCCTTGATGCTGGTCAGCTGAGAGTTAAAATCAACGTCTCCTGTATTGAAGGACTCTGCATCTACAATCTCAGCGCCTTTTGCCTCAACCTCTGCGGTAAAAGCATCGTAAATACCGGTGCTGTACTCATCAGCTACATTGTAAAGCACTGCGATTTTCTTATATCCAAGAGTATCTACTGCATAATCTGCCATTGCAACACCCTGCTCCGGATCAGAGAAGCAGATACGGAATGCATTATCCGGCTCGATACAGCCCTCTGCGGAACCGGACGGGGTGATCTGAAGGATACCATCCTGCTGGCTCAGCTGAGCTACTGCGATACAGGAGCCGCTGGTGGTACATCCCAGAAAACCATTGATTCCCTTATCCATCAGTGTATTGTATGCCTGAACAGCTTTATCTTCGGTTGCCTCATCGTCCTCAAAAGCAAGCTCAAATTTATAAGTATCCTCGCCAACCTGTGCTCCACCTGCATCGTTGATCTCCTGAATGGCGATCTCCGCTCCCTGTTTTACAGAGGTTCCATAAGAAGCTGCTGCTCCTGTCAGAGGACCGCTTCCACCAAGCAGAAATGTTTTCTCGTCTGCGGACACTGCCATCGGAGCTGCTACCAGAGATACCGCTGCCACTGCACTGACGAATTTAGTAAATTTTTTCATAAAAATTCCTCCTTCTCTTGCGTTTCTCTAATATAGTAGAAATGCAATGCGTTAAATTCTTGGTGTTAATCATACGCCCCGATTTTTTATTTGTCAACAACTTTCTGTAGTTTTCCAGCGTATTTTTGTCTTTCTGCGACGGATTTCCGGAAACTGTTTTCCTTTTTTCTCTTTCCGACTTTTGGGGGTATCTCTTTGAACGCTTTTATGATAGAATGATATCTGGGTCTGATCTGCGTATGACTGTCAGGCAGGTTCTGTCTGCCTTCCGCATACGTTTTGATCCTGAAGAAAACAAAAACCTTACAGAAGAAAGGGGTTTTTTCATGAAAAATCTGATCGTTGGACAGTCCGGCGGCCCCACCGCCGTTATCAACAGCAGCCTTTACGGCGTGATCCAGGAGGGCCTTGCCCACAGCGAAGAAATTGGCCATGTTTACGGCATGATCAACGGCATTCAGGGCTTCCTGAAGGGAAAATATATGGATCTTGCGGAGCTGGATTCCCAGACCCTGACTGCGCTTCGTACCACTCCCGGCGCCTATCTCGGTTCCTGCCGCTATAAGCTTCCCGAGAATCTTTCCGATCCGGTCTATGCAGAACTTTTCCGGAAATTCGAGGAACTCTCCATCGGCTATTTCTTATACATCGGCGGAAACGACTCCATGGACACCGTGAGCAAACTCTCCCGGGCCGCCGAGATTCACAAAAGCAGCATCCGTTTCATCGGCGTTCCCAAGACCATTGACAATGACCTGATCCTCACAGACCACACACCCGGGTTCGGAAGCGCTGCCAAATATGTGGCCGCCTCCGTCTGTGAGATCGGCCTGGACGCTTCCGGCTACGAGGCCAAATCTGTCACCATCATTGAGATCATGGGCCGCCACGCCGGCTGGCTCACCGCCGCCGCCGCCCTTTCAAGGAAATTTGAGGGTGACAATCCCATCCTGATCTACCTTCCCGAGGTCGCTTTCGACCAGGAGGACTTTATCCGCCGCATCGAGAAGGCTTTTGAAACAAAAAACAGCCTCATCGTCTGTGTCTCTGAGGGCATCCATGACGCGGAGGGTAAATTTATCTGCGAATACACCGGTTCCGCCGGCACCGACACTTTCGGCCACAAGATGCTCACGGGCTGCGGAAAATATCTGGAAAACCTCGTGCGGGAACGCCTCGGAATCAAGGTCCGCTCCGTCGAGCTGAACCTCTGCCAGCGCTGCTCCATCTTCTCCCAGTCTCTCACCGACGCCAGAGAAGCGGCCCTCGCCGGAAGCTCCGCTGTGGAGGCCGCCCTCAAAGGGGAATCCGGAAAAATGGTCTCCTTCGTCCGTACCAGCGATGAGCCCTACGAACTCACCTGCAGCCTCGAGGATGTGAACAGTATCTGCAACCAGGAGAAAAAAGTTCCCCTGGAATGGATCACGAAGGACGGCACCGATGTCTCCGAAGAATTTCTCACCTATGCCCGCCCGCTGATTCAGGGAAACCCGGCGATCCCGATGAAGAACGGACTGCCGGATTATGCGTACCGCCGCTAACTATTATGTTTCTAATACAAAAAAACTCCACGGATTTCTCGTCCGCGGAGTTTTTTACATGTTCTAAATCAATAAGCTTTTCCCCAGTAAACCATCTTCTTGGCGGGTTTGCCGCAGTAAACGCAGGTGTCAGCGATCTGCTCCTGATGGAAGGGCATGCAGCGGCTGGTTACGCCGAACTCTTCCTTCATGGCATCCTCACACTCACGGCAGCCGCACCACATAGCTTTGATGAAACCAGGCTTGTTGTCAGCAAGATCTTTCATCTCTTCTTTGTTGTGAGCCTCATAGGTATGGCTGTCACGATGTTTCTTTGCTTTCTCGAAAAGGTCATGCTGGATGCTGGCCAGGATCTCCGGAAGTTTGGCAGCCAGCTCGTCGATGGCAACGGTAATCTTCTCTCTGGTATCTCTTCTTACGACAACAGCCTGACCGGCAGCGATATCCTTGGGTCCCAGCTCTACACGGACGGGGATACCTCTCATCTCCTGCTCGGAGAATTTCCAGCCCGGGCTCTTCTCGGAATCATCCATCTTCGCACGGATGCCGGCAGCCTTGAGAGCATCTCTCACCTCAGCAGCTTTGTCGAGAACGCCTTCTTTTTTCTGCTGAATCGGAATTACCATCACCTGCACGGGAGCTACCTTCGGAGGAAGCACCAGACCGCTGTTGTCGCCGTGTACCATGATGATCGCGCCGATCAGACGGGTGGTCATTCCCCAGGAAGTCTGGTAAACATATTTCAGCTTGTTGTCTTTGTCGGTGAACTGAATCTCGAAGGGTTTGGAGAAGTTGTCACCGAAGTTGTGGCTGGTACCGGACTGAAGAGCTTTTCCGTCGTGCATCAGAGCCTCGATGGTGTAGGTTGCCTCTGCGCCGGAGAATTTCTCCTTCTCAGTTTTCTGTCCGCGGATAACGGGCATTGCCAGATACTCCTCACAGAAGTCTGCATAGAGGTTCAGCATCTGCTCGGTTCTTGCCTCAGCCTCTTCTGCAGTGGCATGTGCGGTATGGCCTTCCTGCCACAGGAACTCTCTGGAACGGAGGAAGGGACGGGTCGTCTTCTCCCAGCGGACAACGGAACACCACTGGTTGTAAACCTTCGGAAGGTCACGATAAGAATGAATGTCATTTTTATAGAAATCACAGAACAGGGTCTCAGAGGTCGGACGCACGCAGAGACGCTCCTGGAGATCTTCCAGTCCGCCCTTTGTCACCCAGGCTACCTCGGGAGCAAAGCCTTCCACATGATCCTTCTCCTTCTGAAGCAGGCTCTCGGGAATGAACATCGGAAGATAAACGTTCTCCACGCCAGCCTCTTTGAAACGGCGGTCCAGCTCATTGCGGATGTTCTCCCAGATGGCATAACCAGCCGGTTTGATGACCATGCAGCCTTTTACGCTGGTGTAATCGATCAGTTCTGCTTTTCTTACCACATCCGTATACCACTGGGCGAAATCTTCTTCCATGGATGTGATCGCTTCTACAAGTTTCTTGTCTTGTGCCATGTTTTTTCTCCTTTTTTATTCTTTAATAAATAGAAGCAAAACGCCGGAGGATTCTCGTCCCCCATGCATCTTGCAAGGGACCGAAAATCACTCCGGCGGTACCACCCTTTTTAACAGCCCAAAGCTGTCCTCTCATTCATTCCGTTAACGCCGGTTCTACGCCGTGGTTTGCACGGGGCTCCGGGCCCGGTTCCAGATCCTTTTCTGCGGAAACCTCTCAGCCGGTGGGTCTCCTCTCTGAAGCAGCAGTCTCTCTGTACTATCTCCCTTCAACGCCAATCTATCTGCATTTTATGTCAAAAGCAATTTTTTGTCAACCCTTCAGATGGTAAACAACGGCTCCCCAGGGTGGAAGAACCAGTTTTTCCGGGCATTTTTCCGGAATCTCCGTCTCACAGTTGGTCAGGAAACGCTCTGTGACAACGAACTCCTCCGGGCAGTCAAACGTCTCTTCCTCACCGGAAAAGCTGCAGACCACCAGAAGTTTTTCTTTGCCAAGTGTCCGGGTGTAGGCATAAATCGTCTCTGACTCCGGCAGAAGAAGGTCGTAGGTTCCGTAGACCATGATCGGATTCTCTTTTCTCAGGCGGATCAGCTTCTGATAGTAATGGAAAACGGAAGCCGGATCGGCGAGCTCCTCCTTCGCATTGATCTCTTTATAATTGGGATTTACCATGATCCAGGGCGTTCCTGTGGTAAAGCCTCCATTTTCGGAATCATCCCACTGGAAGGGCGTTCTCGCGTTGTCGCGGCTCTTTTTCCGGAGGAAACGAAGCATCTCTTCCTCAGTGAAAACCTTCTGGTCCTTCACGAGATCCCGGTAAGCGTTGATGCTGTCCAGATCCCGGAAGTCAGAAACGGACTGGAAGGGCGCATTGGTCATGCCAAGCTCTTCTCCCTGATAAACGTAGGGTGTTCCCTGCATCATATGAAGACAGGTGGCCAGCATTTTCGCGGAGCGAACGCGATATCTGCCGTCGTCTGCGTAGCGGCTGACGGAACGGGGCTGAGCGTGATTTTCCCAGAAAAGGCTGTTCCAGGCGATGCCCTCCAGTCCTTTTTCCCAGCGGGTCAGAACTTCCTTCATTTTTCGAAGATCCATCTTTTTGTCGGTCCACTTGTTCTCGCCGTCGGAGTCCACATCCATGTGCTCAAACTGGAAGACCATATTGACCTCTCTTCCATCGCGGGAAGCATATTTTTTTGCCTCCTCCAGGGTTACTGCACAGCACTCGCCCACAGTGATCGTGTCTGCCCGGTTCAGAACCTTCCGGCGCATCTCCTGGATATACTCATGAACGCGGGGACCGTTGGCACAGGCATTGTAGACGGCATAGCCGTTGAGTACCGGCCCCAGATCCGGCAGACCAGGCTCCTTGGAAAGCAGGCTCAGAACATCCATCCGGAAGCCATCCACGCCCTTGTCCAGCCACCAGTTCATCATCCGGAAAACTTCCTCCCGGACCTTCGGGTTCTCCCAGTTCAGATCCGGCTGTTTTTTAGAGAAGAGATGGAGGTAATACATCTGAGTCCTTTCGTCAAACTCCCAAGCACTTCCGGTAAAGCAGGAGCCCCAGTTATTGGGAAACTTGCCGTCTTTTCCTTCCCGCCAGATGTAGTAATCACGGTAAGGATTGTCAACGGATTTCCGGCTCTCAACAAACCAGGGATGCTCGTCGGAAGTATGGTTTACCACCAGATCCATAACGAGGCGGAGGCCGTGGGCATGGGCAGAGGCCAGCATCTCATCAAAATCCTCCATCGTGCCAAATCCCTTCATGATGGCCTGATAATTGCTGATATCGTAGCCATTGTCATCGTTCGGCGACTCGTAAATCGGAGAAAGCCAGATCACGTCCACACCGAGCTCCTGAAGATAATCCATTTTTTCAATGATGCCCCGGAGATCGCCAATGCCGTCTCCGTTGCTGTCCTTAAAGCTTCTGGGATAGATCTGATAAACCACGGCTTCCTTCCACCAGAGGCGCTCCGGCTTCATCAGCGTGACGGTACCGTCCTGATAGCGCTCCCCAAAGGTAAATTGATAGATCGCATCGAGCTTTTCATAGAGGCCGGGCTCGATATCGCCCGTGATCTCTTTTTCGGAAAGGTAGAGAAGCTTCAGGTTCACACCGTACTGACAGGTGTACATCGTCGTATCTTTGACACCGTTCTTATGATAAAAATCCATCCTTCTGGTCCGGATCTCCCGCTCTTCCTCATTGGCCGCGGAAGCGATATCCTCCACCTCCAGAATCCAGAACTCGGGATTTAACTTATGTAAAAGCTCCCGGATAAAGGTGCTTCCGATGCCCTGATCTCTTCCTCCCCTGCACACGGCAAAGAAATCCAGCAGGTAGACGGGATCGTCTTTTTCATGGATCAGGAAGGCGTAAGCGGTGAGTTTTTCCCCTTCAAAATTTCCAAAAGCGCAGTAACGGCCTTCCGCTTTCAGTCTCAGGATCAGGTCGATGGGCTTTAATTCCTCCGCCGGAAAATCTCCGGTCATTTCTTCCCGGTAGATCTTCTCGATCTCTCTGGCTTCTAATTCTCGGATCATCATAATACCTCCCTATAAAAACACCCCGCAGCGCTTTCGCCGCGGGGCATTTCTCATCTCTTTTACTCTGCTGCGGTTTCGCTCTCAGTCTCAGCGGCTGTTTCTGTCTCTGCTGCTGTCTCGGAAGCTGCCTCTGTCTCGGTCTCTGCCTCAGAAGCCGCTTCGGTCTCAGAAGTGCTCTCTGCCTCAGAAGAAGCCTCGGTCTCGTCCTCACCCTCTACTTTTACAGTAGTGTTCTCTTTCAGGAAATCGAGAGCCTTGTCCATGATCAGGCTTCTGCGGATCTCTGCCTCAGTGTAGTTGGCAAGAAGAGTCTCTTTGCTCTCTGCGCCGGTGCTCTCCATATATTTCTCAATGCCTGCCTCGTATTCCTCATCGCTGATCTCCATATTCTCGGACTCAGCAACGGCTTTCAGAAGGAGCTCCTGGATCATGCTCTGCTTGATGACTGCCGGGCACTGCTCGTCGAACTGTTCCTCAGTCATCTGGAGCTGATTGCTCAGGAAATCTGCCAGAGTCATATCTGCCTGCTCTGCAATCTGAGTGTAATAATTTTTCATCTGAGCGGTACGATAGTTTACTACTTCCTCGGGATAGCCGTTGATCGTGGAAGCGCTGTAGATCTGATTCAGAATGCCGTTGATCTTATCGGAATTCTGCTGGGTCTCCTTGTCAGCCTTCAGCTGCTCCTCCACGCCCTGACGATACTCGTCTACGGTGGTGTAGCTGGAGATCTCGGAAACGATGTCATCGGTCATCTCCGGTGTCTTTTTCACAAAGTTTACGGTGACTGCGAAAACGGCGTCTTTTCCGGCAACATCGGTATTCCGATAGTTCTCCGGAAAGGTTACGTTTACATTTACCTCTTTGCCGATGGCAGCTCCGATAAGTCCATCCTCGAAGCCCGGAATGAAGGTGCCGGAACCGATGGTCAGATCCACACCTTTATCGGTGCCGCCGTCAAACTCTACGCCGTCGATACTTCCCACATAGTCGATATTTACCACATCACCTTCTGCAACCTCGCCCTCTGTTACCTCAAGAAGCTTGTCGTTGGTGTTGCAGTCATCGTAATACTGCTGCTGAATGTCATCCTCAGTCACATCCAGAGAAGAAACGGTTACTTCCAGGCCTTTATACTGACCCAGGGTCACATAGTCAAGGGCCTTGTAATCCGGCTCATCGCCCAGAGCTTCGGTCTCAGCTGTGGTCTCAGCCTCGCTGGAAGCTTCTGTAGCTGCCTCAGTAGTGTCTTCTGCTGCAGCAGTTTCTGTCTCTGCTACGGTTTCTGTCTCGGTCTCAGAAGCGTAAGCTCCTGTATATCCAGTTGCTGTTACGCACAGGCCCAGTAGAAGGGCCATAATTACTTTCTTTTTCATTGGTTTAGTCCCCTTTTTCTTTTTTATGATCCATACCATTCCCGGGTGGGGATGGTTTTGGCATACATACATATTAGTCTGATAATACCTACGAAGTGCTCCGCTGCGAAGCAGCTCCCGCACCCTGGTATTATCACATCGGCGGCACCGGCGTCGGTCTGGCGGGATCAAAGACTGCCTTGGCGTCGAAAAGATCCTCCACCATCTCCGGATTGTAATACATCCGGTAACCGTCCAGATTTCTGCGGCCCTGGCGCATGTACTGGCCGCCGTTGGTCACGTTGCTTCCGAACTGTACCCAGTACTGGGTAGAGTCCACATTACAGTAAATATCGAAGCCCTGACTCTTCAGGTAGTTGAATTTCTCATTGTCTGTGGTATAACCGGTCCAGTCGCCCAGGTCCGCGCCGAAAGCGAAAATGATCACATCAGTGCCGCCCACAAGAGGCGATACATAGTTGAGCCATTTTTCCGTATCGGTCTGGATACCCTCCAGGGATTTCTGTCCCACATTGATGTGACCCCAGGTGTGACTGGCAAATTCCCAGCCCGTGGCTTTCATGGCGTCCGCCACAGCTTTGGCATCCTCACATTCCTTGTTGTAGGCTGCCTCGTCAAAATCCGGATGCTGCTCAAACCAGGCCTGCTGGAAGCTGTCCAGATTTTCTCTCGTCTTGTATGCGATATCGGTCCGGTAGCCCAAAATGCCGTTATATCCGGTCAGGGCAATGATGCCTTTGTGTCCGTGATAGGAAAAATCCGGATGTTCTTTTACAAAGGTATCAATCCAGGGAACCATATCGTAATCGCCGATCAGCACGTTGCCATCAGCATCGGTGTACTGGTTCTTCACCTCTCCGTTCTCGTCGATGAGAAGCTTGTCTGCCAGACCGTAACCGTCCTGATAGTGATAATAGCTCACATCATCCTGGGAAAGCACGAAGGCTTTCTTTCCTTCCGGAAGCAGGATCGTTCCCCTGGTCACGTTGCCGTTCTCATCCACATTGCACATATCGTGGAGACTCACCATCACATAGCCCTTGTCATACATGGACTGCATGATCTGGGTAAATTCGCTCATCGTTGTCATGACCTGATTGAGGCCGTCTGTCGTGGGATCTCCGGCTCCTTTTCCAAAAGCCCGGTTGGTATCCACGATCATCGAGTGGAAAAATACATGCGTCACCTGGTCGATAGGATATTCCACGAGGGAATTTTTCGCCATGGCATAATCGGTGACTGCCTGCTGCATTTCTGTATTTGATTCATAATCCGGTGAAGACTTCAGAAGCTCCATGGCTCCGTCGTAATCGTACTGGGCGGCTTTAAGTTTGGCCTCCGCCATCACATCCACGGCTTCCGTCTCGGTCTCCGCGGCGCTTTCGGATTCGCTCTCTGCTGCTGTACTTTCCGTGCCGGGTACTGCCGCCGCTTCCGTGGCTTTGCCCTCCGGCGTGACTTTGTCTTTTTTCCCTCCCACAAGATCTCTGACCACAAAGACGCATAAGGCGGCCAGAATCACAAGGAGCAGCGCTACGATCGTTCTCCCGATCAGAACCTGACGTCTCCGCTTCTTCATCCGAAGCCGGGCGCGACGCTGTCTTTCGTTCTCGTCCATAGTTCGTTTCCTCCATACTGCGTAAGCTGACACCCATTCATTATATCATAATTTCTCCTAAATAGTAGCCCATTTTCCCCGATTCTATGCGTTTTAAGAAAAAATAAAGAATTATTGCACTTTCCCTGAAACAATGGTACAATAAGCTAATGTAATATTTTTAACAGGAGGGAAACTATGCATACCGTCTTAAATGTATTCCTGATCATTCTGACGATCGTAGTTGTCCTGCTGGCTGTTCTTTACTTTGTAGGAAGAAGACTGCAGAAGAAGCAGGCGGTACAGCAGGAACAGATGGAGGCTGCCAAGCAGACGGTTTCCATGCTGGTCATCGACAAGAAGAAGCTAAAGATGAAGGAAGCCGGACTTCCTCAGATGGTGCTTGACAGTACGCCGAAGATCATGAGAAGAACGAAACTTCCCATTGTCAAAGCAAAGGTCGGCCCCAGGATCATGACCTTCATCGCCGATGCCAAAGTTTTTGAGATGATCCCCGTGAAAAAGGAGGTCAAAGCCACCATCAGCGGTCTTTACATAACTGATGTAAAAGGCGTGCGCGGTACGGTTTTAGAGACCCCGAAAGCCAAAGAGGGATTCTTCAAGCGCATGAAAAACAAAGTTACCGGCAAGGACAAGAAAGCAGAAACCGCTTCCGAATCCAAAGCTTCCGCACCGGCAGCAAAACAGACTGCCAGCAAAGCGCCGGCTCCGCAGAAACAGGCTGCCGCAAAAAATACAGGCAATGCTTCTAACGTAAAGAAATCAGGTTCCAAGAAAAAGAAGAAAAAGTAAAAAAAATCCATCTGCCTTAGTTTTTTCAGCAGATGGATTTTTTTATGCATTTTTCCGGGAGCGGATCGTGACCGCAATGCGGTTCTCCGCCGCGTGGGCGCCGTTCATTTCCAGCGCGTAATCGACTTCCAGCCGGATATTTTCCTCCGTCCGAAGAATCAGAAAACGGGAAACCAGCGTTCCCACCTCCAGGTCGCCGAAGGGCGTGCGGTAAAGGCTCCGGAGCTTTTTTCCCTTCTCAAAACTCATGGAGGATTCCACGGCTCCGTGCCGGATCACCGTAAGTTTTGTATCGCTGAACTTCAGGAGATTCCTGATTGTCTCCCCGCCGTCCTCCACGATCTCATCGTATTTTACAAAACTCAAACCGTCCCTCTCAAAGAACTGGCCCGGCAGCATCAGCTCCGTAGTGTCTGACTCCTGGCCCTCTGCGTACTGCAATCCTTTGATCCGGATCATCACATCTTTTGTCATTTAGTACTCCTCAATGGGGATTTCCTGCGTCGTATCAATATCATACGGAAGGATCGAATTGGCAAATTTATTGAATTTGTCCGCCGCGTCGCTGACATAGAAGCGGTGGCTCATCTCGCTAGGATCGGTCTCCGTGTCCGGATTGGAAAGATTTTCCCGCTCCAGAAGCTTCTTGAGATCCCGAGCAGTCTCATAGGCCGGATTAACCAGATTTACCTTGTCTCCCACAATTTTCTGCACTGTAGACCGGAGCAGCGGATAATGGGTACAGCCAAGAATCAGCGTGTCGATATCATACTGAAGCAGCTCCTCCAGATAACGCCTTGCGACCTCCATCGTGATGGGATCCTTGAGCCACCCCTCTTCCACCAGCGGAACAAAGAGGGGGCAGGCCTTGCTCACCACCTGCACATCCGGTTTCTGCCTGCGGATAAAGCTCGTATAAATGCCGGAATGGACCGTCGCCTCCGTACCGATGACGCCGATGCGGTCATTCACCGTGGTCTCACAGGCTACCCGGGCTCCGGGCTCCACCACGCCGATGATGGGAATATCCAGTTCTTTCTTGATGGTTTCCAGCGCATAGGCACTGGCTGTATTGCAGGCGACCACGATGGCCTTGACCTCCTTGGACTGAAGGAAACGGACGATCTGCCTCGAATAGCGGGTCACCGTCTCCTTGGATTTGCTTCCGTAAGGAACTCTGGCCGTATCGCCAAAATATACAATCTCCTCGTTGGGAAGATTCCGCATGATCTCGCGGACCACGGTCAGTCCGCCAACGCCGGAATCAAACACACCGATGGGTGCTTCACACCTGTTTTTCATTTTCTTACCTCCTGAAAAGGAATCGTCTCATTGTACACCGGCTCCCCGGAAAATGCAAGCGCCATAGTTTACTGCGGAAGCTCTTCAATCAGCGGCGTGCCGTCGCTGAGTATCGCGTAAAGGACAGCCTTTTCTTCCTGGTAGACGGTCCTGCCGCTGGTTCCTTCCGTGATCTCCTCTTTGAGGCCTTTCTCTTCTTCCTCTGGAACCAGAACCTCCAGCGTCACGTCGGCTCCGTACTCGGAAGCGATCGTGGGGAGGCCTTTTTTCCCGAGGATGTACTGAATCTTTCCGATGCCGTTATAATCCGCAGCCATTTTCAAGAGGAAACCGCTTCGTTTTTCAATGACCTCCGAGGCTTCCAGCCCCACCTGGACAGATTTGGAATAAGCCCGCACAAGACCACCGGTACCGAGAAGGGTGCCGCCGAAATACCGGGTTACAACTACGGCCATGTTGTGGATATCTTCCCCCAGAAGTACATCCAGCATGGGACGGCCCGCGGTTCCCTGGGGCTCGCCGTCATCGCTGCAGCGCTGGATCTGCTGCCGGTCGCCGATGACAAAGGCGGAGCAGTTGTGGGTAGCATCCCAGTATTTTTTCTTCATCTCCGCGATGAAGGCCAGAGCCTCCTCCTCGGATTCCACCGGCCGGGTCGTGGCGATGAAGCGGGATTTTTTCTCGATGAGCTCCCCTTCCCCGCCTTTATATAAAATTTTCTGCGTTTTCATCTATTTCCTCCCATGCATAATCACCTTTTTTCTGGAAACAGTATATCAGACAAGAGAGTATATTTCAAATAGGGGTTTTGAAAAGGATTTACTTTTGGTATAATGAAGATGCTAGGGTCAAAAGTTCAAAAAGCTGTTCGTGCTTGCACGATAAAGCTTTTGAACTTGGAACCCGCCAAACATGAGGTGCAGAACATCCAGTGGATGTTCGTTTTGCACCGACCGAAGCGGAGCGGAGACAGTAGCGATTTACGCAGTAAATCAGCGGATTTCGAATGTTTGCAGGTGCTGTGTGCCAGTGGCACACGTTTAGCAGCGACCGAAGCGGAGCGGAGACCTTGCGTAAGCTGCTTTGCAGCGGAGCAATTCGTAGGCATATGAAGATAGCAACACATCCAAGGAGTATCATTCATGAATTTCAGCAAATGGAACTTACCTAATTTAAAAAAGACGGATCTCAACACCAAAGCCGGGCGGAAGCTGGCTTATACCTGCCTCAAAATCTTCCTGCTCCTGCTTCTCGTGGGCGCGGTCTTAGGAACGGCGGCAGGCTTCGGTGCCTTAAAAGGCCTCATCGCCACGGCGCCTGATATTTCCAACCTTTCCGTGACCCCCTCGGAGTCCGCCACCTACATCTATAACAGCGATGGTTCCGTCATGCAGAAGCTCTCCCTCGGCTCCTCCAACCGGACCATTGTCACGATCGACCAGATCCCGGAGGATCTCCAGCATGCCGTCGTAGCCATCGAGGACGAGCGTTTCTACCAGCACAAGGGCATTGACATCCGCGGCATTCTCCGCGCCGGCATTCACGGTCTTGCTTCCGGCCGCTTCGACGAGGGAGCCAGCACCATCACCCAGCAGCTTCTGAAAAACAGCGTCTTCACGGGCTGGATGAACGAATCCTCCCTGATCGACCGCTTCCGCCGGAAATTCCAGGAACAATACCTGGCCCTCCAACTGGAGAAAAAGGTCAGCAAGGAGCAGATTCTGGAGGATTACCTCAACACCATCAACCTCGGCGCCGGCACCTACGGCGTTCAGGCCGCCTCCCGCCGTTACTTCGGAAAAAGCGTTTCCGAGCTGAATCTCTCCGAGTGCGCGGTGCTGGCCGGTATCACCCAGAACCCCACCCGCTATAACCCCATCACCCATCCGGAGGAAAATGCAGTGCGGCGTCAGACCGTTCTGGACTACATGCTGGAACAGGGCTACATCACCCAGGAAGCCTACGATGAGGCGGTGGCGGACGACGTTTACTCCCGAATTCAGGAGACGGATTCCCAGACTGAGGAGACTTCGATCTACACTTACTATGTGGACGCCATGATCGACCAGATCATCCAGGATCTCATGGAACAGAAGGGCTACACAGAACAGCAGGCCAATAAGATCCTGTTCACCAAGGGCCTGAAAATCTATTCCGTTCAGGATATGGCAATCCAGCAGATCTGTGACGAGGAATTTTCCAACCTTGCCAATTTCCCCTCGGGAACCCAGGTGGGCGTGGACTATGCCCTCAGCGTCCAGACCACGGAAGGCGAAACGATCCATTATGGAAACGACGATTTCCGCTCCTGGTATCGCCAGAACTTTGATTCTTCCTTTAATCTGATGTTCAACGATGAAGATTCCGCCCGCTCTGCCCTCGCTTCCTTTAAAGAGAGCAAGACAGCCAACGGCGAAACGATCCTGGGCGAACGGATTTCTCTGGCTCCACAGCCCCAGGCCTCCCTCGTCATCATGGATCAGGCCACCGGCTATGTGAAAGCCATCGTGGGCGGCCGCGGAACCAAAGAAGCGAGCCTTACCCTGAACCGGGCCACCGCCACCACCCGCCAGCCGGGTTCCACCTTCAAAATCATTACCACCTACGCTCCGGCTCTGGATTATGACAATATGACTCTTTCCAGCGTTTACTACAACGCGCCCTACACCTACCGGAACGGAGTCCCCGTCAACAACTGGGACAGCAACAACACCTACACCGGCTACACCACGATCCGCGAGGCCATCACGAACTCCATCAACATCGTGGCCGTCAAATGCCTGACGGAAATCACCCCAGCTATCGGTTTCCAGTATGCGGAGCGTTTCGGAATCTCCACCCTGGAAAACAGCGAGGCCCTGGATGTGAACCAGCCTCTGGCCCTGGGCGGCATCACAAACGGAGTCACAAACCTGGAGCTCACGGGCGCTTTTGCCGCCATCGCGAACCAGGGAGAATACATCAAGCCGAAGTTCTACTCCCACATTGAAAACGCCGACGGCGAAGTCCTCATCGACAACCGCACACCTGTCACCACGAAGGTCTTAAAGGAGGGAAATGCCTGGCTTCTGACCAGCGCCATGAAGGACGTCGTGACCAAAGGAACCGGAACGCTGATCTCTCTCGGCGATATGCCCGTGGCAGGAAAAACGGGAACCACTTCCGATTATAAAGATATCTGGTTCTCCGGCTACACGCCCTATTACACCTGCACAATCTGGGGCGGCTACGACAACAACGACGACCTTCCCACCGTGGACGGCGACACCTATCACACCTACCACAAGATTCTCTGGAACGCCATCATGAACCGGATTCATCAGAATCTCCCGGTAAAAGATTTCGAGCAGCCCGAGGACATCGTCACTGCAACGGTCTGCAAGAAGTCCGGCAAACTGGCCATCGAGGGCATCTGCGACCAGGATCCGAGAGGCAGCCAGGTTTACGAGGAGTATTTCATCCGGGGCACTGAACCCAAGAGTTCCTGCGACAAGCATGTGGCCCTCACGGTCTGCCAGGAAACCGGCCTTCTGGCCAGCTCCACCTGCACCCCCGTCACCCGGGTCTTCATCAAACAGCCCGAGGACAACTATGATACCACCGACGACACCAACTACGCGCCGCCCTCTCAGACCTGTCCCGGCCATAAACCGGCCACGATCCTGGACGGTCTGAAAGACAGCCAGACTCCTGATAGCACGACGGTCATTGATCCTGACAGCACTCAGACCCAGGATACAGAACGACGGGCCGAGGAAGACGGGGACACGCCTGTCACGATTCCCGGAGACGGGGATGTAAGCCTTGGACTCCCCTAAATGAAAAAAGACAGTTCCACCAGATATTTTTCATCTGCATGGAACTGTCTTTTTTACATCCGCAACTTTTTCCGAAACTCCCGTATCGTATCTTTCAAATCAAAAATAAACAACGCTGCCAGCACCAGGAAACTGATTCCGCCACAGATCACCGACGGATAAGTAAATTTCACCAGGCCGGTCCAGACCAGAAGAATCGGCACGCAGCCCGCCATTGCTGCCTGGATAAAATAAAACAGATATTCTTCCCTCTCCAGCCTCTGGACCTTCGCAATAAGCGGCACCGAGCAGAGCACCGTCAGTGCGCCAATCGGAAACACAAAGTCCACCGACCAGCCCCGCCAGCCCGTGAAAATATCCCAGAGCACGGCGATGGCTGTCACCAGAAGCAGCTGCCACATCTCGTTTTTCAGAAGATTCCGCCGCTTCCTGTAAGCCACAGTCACAATCAGCCAAGTGCAGAGACAGCCTGCTCCCGCGAACCAGAACCAGTTTAAAGTCTCCGCCGTCAGATAATTGATCATGCCGCAGAGCACGGCCGCCGCGATACAGAGGAAGGTGAAAAGCTGGAACACTTTTTTATCTTCCTTTTTGTACTGCTCCTTGCAACCCGGAAAATCGTTCTTTTTCTCCCTGCAGGGGATCTCCTCTTTTTTCAGAATCTGCAGGAAATTCCGCTGGATGCTGTCGTCCGGGAGCTTCGAGGTGAAGCCCAGGACCATTTTTCCCTCGTAGGAACAGGAACAGAGCTGAAAGGAATCCGTGCTTGCGAAGATGCCAAACCGCTCGATATAATTCCGGTACTCCTCCGGGAATTTCAAAATACCGATATTGGAATAGACCGCCGTGATACAGCGGCTGCCCAGGTTTGCCCCCGCCATCAGGAAATACCGCTTGATCTCAAGGGGCACCATCCGCACAAGAAAATGCTTCTCAATCCGCACATAACCGTTCATGTGCATGGCGATCTTTTCCGGCGTAAGCTCCCGCTTAAACTGCTCCTTCACATCCGTCAGCACATCCTCAAAGGTTGTATCTTCCTGAAAGGCAAAGCTGATCTCGATCCAGCCGAAAAAGTTTGTCATGGACTGGGACGGAAAATAGTTTCTCAAATTTACCGGAATCATCAGGCCAATGGGCCGTTTCTGCTTATTTTTCGGGATCTCTTCGTGAATCGCGCAGAGCAGAACCGCCGTGAGATAGACCGTGATGGAGACACCTCTTGCCCTGGCTTTGGCGTGGAGCTCTTTTACTGGAAGCTCGGCCTCGAGGATGTGCATTTCCTCATGGACCACCTTTTCCCCTTTGAGCTTCACCGCCGCAGGCTTCTTCTCTTTATTTCTCGGAAGATCCGCGGAATAATACTGGGAAAAGCTGTCCTCCTCCTGATCCCCCGGCGTGATCTCCTCCACCGGCTCGATGCGGGGCAGCTTCGCCTCCGGATGGGCCAGAATCAGATAATTCTGCACGAGCTCCTCCAGAAAATACATGGCTCCGGTGCCGTCCGTCAGCGCATGATAGACCTCGAAATTGATCCGGTTCTCATGATAGCTGACCTCGAAAAGCAGGGATTTTTTGTCCGGAATATAGAGCCTGCTGCAAGGCGGCTTTTTCTCCTTTTTCACAACGGGGCGGATATCCCGGTGCTCCAGGTAGAACCAGAAAAGACCTTTCCGTAAAACCGCCTGAAAAAGCGGATATTTTTCCATTGTCTCTTCCAACGCCTTCTGGAGGATTTCCTCATCCACCGCTTCCCTGAGCTCACAGTAAAAACGAAACACTCTCGTGTCGTCTTTTCCCGTGACCAGAGGAAAAGCCAGGGCCGCATTGTCCAGTTTTCTCCATTTTGAATAACCTGTTTCCACGCTTCTCACGCTTCTTTCTGCAAAAACGCATTCATATAAGTAAAGCTTTCCCGCACATGAAGGAACTGAATCCCCAGCGCGAAAAATCCATGGAGGGCATCCTTAATCCGGTGAACCTCCACCTGATTTCCTGCCTCTTTTAATTTCCGGCCAAAGTCCTCCCCCTCGTCCCGGAGTGGGTCAAACTCCGCCGTCAGGATCAGCGTGTCCGGAAGATTGGAAAGATCTTTTTCCAAAAGGGGCGCAAAGTAGGGATTTTCCCGGTCTTTCGGGCTGCTCTCATAGAGCTTCAAGTAGTCCTCCATCTTGACCGCCGTCAGAAGATAGTCCGTCCCGTTTTCCTTCACCGAAAGGTAAGAGGAGGCTTCCGTATAGCAGTTATTCAGGGCGGGATAAATCAGGATCTGCCGTTTCACGGTAAAATCGCCCCGGTTCCGGGCCATGATGGAGACAGCCGCCGCCAGATTTCCTCCAGCGCTGTCCCCCATGACCGTGATCTTTTTCGGAGAAGTTTTCAGAGAAAGCTTTCCTCCATAAAGGGCTTCCGCCGCCGCATAGCAGTCCAGAAGGGCCGTCGGAAACCGGTACTCCGGAGCCAGGCGGTATTCCACCGAGACCACGATCTGGCCGGTGGACTGGGCCATCCGGGCGCAGACCCGGTTGTAGGTATCAACGCTCTCCGTCACCCAGCCGCCCCCATGGAAAAAGAGAAGCACCGGATATTCCTGCTGCTCCTCCATTCCTTTTTTCATGGCTTCCTCACTCGGAAAATACAGGCGGATCGGAACCTCATAGTCCCCATTGTATACTTTTTCATCCAGTTTCTTTAAGAAAATCCGGATGGCGTCCAGTTTCTTGATATCCACCAGCCTTCTGGAGGATTCCACTTCGATATTGCCGTACGAAAGCGCGTGTAAAATTGCGTGCATGCTTCTTGAAATCATGTTTTTTCTGCCTCTCCTCTTTATCTGCCCTGTACTATAACACAGATCAACCGGCATTACAAGCCGGACTCCTCTCCCGCCAGTTTTCGCTCCCAACAAAAATATCCTGGCAGAACCATCTCTGATCTGCCAGGATACCATTATACTTACAATGCTTATTCCATGGTTCCGTCGTTGGTTGCTTCCGGAATCATTCCTTCATCGTAGCTCTCGTCATAGCTTTCCTGATCGTAATAATCTTCGCTGTAAGCTTCAGTCTCGCCCGGCTCTTCCTCCGTGTAGGTTCCGTCTTCCTCACCGGCATCTACACCGTAAATTTTCTTGAAAAAGGCCTCAGCCTCATCGCTGATGGTCTGGCGGAGAGTTCCGTCGATGCTGGTGAGCTTCTGATCTGCGTCGGTAACGATCAGATCTTTGATTTCCTGAGAGAGCATCTTTACTTCCGGTGCGCCGTACTCAGCGGTATCCAGCTCATCCATGGCCTTATCCTCTTCATCCAGGCCTTTGACCAGCATTTTCAGAAGGAACTTGTCAAACTTATCTTTCAGCTCTTTGGAGGTTTCCTCGTCTGCTTCCAGAGCAGTCACATCCATCTGGCTGATCTCTGCATACTCTTCTTTGTACTGGCCGTTCTCTGCTTCCACTCTGGATTCCTCAGTAGTCAGATCCAGCACTCTGTCCAGATACCAGTTGATCTCAGTGTAGATTACTTTCTTATCCTCGGTCAGATCGTCGATCGTGTACTCCGGCTCGGTGGACATCTCCGTTTCTGCAGGAGCTTCGGTCTCTGCGGGAGCTTCGGTCTCTGCAGGAGCTTCGGTCTCTGCGGGAGCCTCGGTCTCAAACTCCGGTATCTCGGAATCGGTGTCGCTGTAGCCGTCTGTCTCGACAAGCATCTCTGTCTCTGCCGGCATCTGTGCGTCGATTCCGTCGCTGCTGCCACCGGTGTAGGTCTCAGCGGGCATCTCAGTCTCAAGAACCTGCTCGGGAGCTTCGGTCTCTGTGGCCGGAGCATCGGTCTCTGTCTCCTGGGTAGAACCGGTGATGACATCATCACCAAAAGCATCGTCGTTGGTATTGTCGAGAATACTTACCTCTGTTTCTGTTTCTGCTGCTGCCTCAGACTCGGCATCCTGAGCAGCCTGCTGTGCGGCACTTTCCTCATCGTTGGATTCCTGGCCGTTCAGCTCATCTACCTGACTGGTCACTCCCACGTTCTCATCCACGCGCTCCAGAGTGTCCTTCATATCGTCGTAGTTGTAATCCTCCTGGGAAATCTTATCCAGAAGCTCTGTCACCATATCCAGCTGGTCCTGAGTCAGCTGTGCGTTGTTGTCGCTGGCTGCCTCGTTGACGATATTCTGAATTACCGTGATATCGGTGATATTCTGGGAGATAATCTCTGTCTTCGCCTCGTTGACGATAGCGGTGGCTTCCTTCTGGCCTACATTGTCAGCCAGCTGGCCGGTGATAACCAGCTCCTCGGTGGCAAGCTCTTTTTTCTGCGGGTTCAGGGTCTCTCCGCTGGCCTGCTCGTATGCCATAATGATTCCGGTCAGTGCGCCGGTTCCGGATACCCTGATCGGTGCAGCTGCGATAACGTCACAGTTTACAACGCCGGAAGTGGAAAGGGTGGTTGCGATCATGTTGCAGGTCACCCAGTCCAGGTTTGCTGTCTTTACCTGGATTCCGCCGGAAGATGTCGGAGAAACCAGTGCACAGCTGTATGTGTGGGTTCCGATCTGCTCCAGAGGAACATAAGATCCCAGATGATCTCTCTCGTCCTGGTTAGTGATCGTCAGGATATCCACCTGATCGGAGGTCACACCAAAATAGTTCATTACGATCTGTTTCTGCTGGTCAGTAAGATCAGCTCCAAGGGTTACTACCTTTCTGCTGTCTGCGCTCGCGCCCATGGAAATTCCCAGTGCCAGACAAAGACCCAGAGCGGCTGCGCCGGTAAATTTTTTCTTCATCATAAAACCTCCCTATATAGTCAAGTCTTTTTTCCTTATTTTTCAAGGGATTTTTAGTTCCATATCTCAGATGAATGAGCCAAG